>DATIPQ010000077.1 GCA_035471785.1 Acidobacteriota bacterium | reverse complement strand
GGTTCGGCTGTTCGCCGATTAAAGCGGTACGTGAGCTGGGTTTAGAACGTCGTGAGACAGTTCGGTCCCTATCTGCTGTGGGCGTAGGAGATTTGAGGGAGGCTGACCTTAGTACGAGAGGACCGGGTTGGACGCACCTCTAATGTACCAGTTGTTCCGCCAGGAGCACCGCTGGGTAGTTACGTGCGGAAGAGATAAGCGCTGAATGCATCTAAGCGCGAAGCTTGTCCCAAGATAAGATCTCCCCCTGGACTCGTTCCAGCTGAAGGCCCCTCGTAGACCACGAGGTTGATAGGCAGGGTGTGGAAGTGCGGCAACGTACGAAGCTAACCTGTACTAATCGGCCGTGAGGCTTGACCTGGAATTTTTTGCAGATCAAAAAGATTCCCGCGCCAACACCGCTGGGATCTGTGGCCCTGCTCCACTCCAAAGACTTTGAAAATTTGATTTTCCGGTGACTCCAGCGGAGGGGTTCCACCTGTTCCCATTCCGAACACAGAAGTTAAGCTCTCCAGCGCCGATGATACTGCACGGGAGACCGTGTGGGAAAGTAGGTCGTTGCCGGATCTTTCAACTCGGCCCCGTCGCAAGGCGGGGCCTTTTTTTTGCCTCCGCTCCACTCCCGTAGCCTCTCCTCCGAAGGCCGGCCGCACGTTGCTCAAATAGCCGTTTTTCCGTATAATTTAGAGTTTCCGCCCTCGGCGCTCCGAGCCGCCTTAGGGATGATGGCCGGCTCATGGCGCGGGGTTCGCAATGGAGGCTGCACCAGCATGGATCCTGAACGACTGATCGCCAGCAGGCTTCAGAAAGAACTGCAGGACGCCCGCCGGGTGGGACTCGGCCAGGGCGTTCCCCAATCGCTCAAGCCGATGTTGCCCGAGAATGTGGAGGTGGTGGACCTCAACGGACTGGCCTCCGGCGGCGCCCTGGACGTGGTCGTCGTGGAAGCCCGGGAAGTCAGCCCCGAAGGTCACCTGAGCGCCGATCCGTCCCTCAACCTCGACCAGGTCGATGCCCGCCGCTGGATCGCCGCCATGCGCCAGAAGGATCAAAACGGTCAGGCCAAGATCGTGCGCCGCAACCGCCTGCCCGTCAGCCGCCCCTCCTGCATTCAGGAAATCGTCACCGAACTGGCTTTCATCGAGGTTCAACCGCTGGGATTCGTCCTGCGCGAAGTGGCTCCCGGCGTCTCTTCCGACGACGTGCGGCACGCCGTCGACGCCTCCCTTCACGTGGCCGACGACTTGCGAGTGATGGAATGGTGAACTGGAAAGAACGGCTCAAGAAGCACAGATGGTTGGGTTTGGGAGGCCTGGTTGTGGGGGGCGCCGTGGCCCTGTGGGCCAACCGCTCCCGCAAGAAGTCTCAGGAAGCGCCAACCCCCATTCCCGACGATGTGGGCGAGGTCGAAATCATAACCGAAGAACGCCGCATCAGCCACCGCGGCAAAGACTACCGCTCGCGGGCCGTCTACCACTGTACCCCCACCCGCTTCCGCGTCTGGAGCTTCCTGGCCTCGGGCAGTGGCGGGCCGGGAGGGGAAGAGAGCGGCTCAGGCAAGCCCCGCGGACTCCCCATCTACTACGTGTCGCCCCGCGTCTTCGTCCGCCCCCAAGAGGGCAAGGACGAGCCGCCTTCACAGGTCCTCTCAGAAGAAAAGTTCTACGCCACCATCCACGTATACGTCGAAGACCGGCGCGAGCCCCTGGCGGGATGCATCGCAAGGGGCCGCGTGGTTGAATTCCATAAATGCCACGTTGGGGGAAGCCTCAACGGGGTGGAGACCGGCGACCGCATTATTTCCATGGCGCCGGTGCACGAATTTCAATTCAGAAGCCAGCCGTCCGCCGGGCAGATGTGACGCAACGGTTGACCGCTTATGAGGACCGATCCGTGAAAAATCCGCCTCTCCTGCCTTCCTATCCGCTTCACGACTTGCGCGAACTCGTCTTCAAGGCGGCCCAGCGCAAGCCTGACAAGGCCGCCCTCAAGAGCAAGACCAAGGGAGTCTGGACGAGCACGACCTACGCCCAGCTTCGTGAGCAGGTCGAGCACATGGCCACCTTCTATTTCGAGTGCGGATTGAAGGCCGGAGAGCGCATCGGCATCCTCTCCGAGAACCGCACCGAATGGTGCATCGCCTACCTGGCCGCCGTGGCTTCGGGGATGACGGCCTTGCCCATCGACAAAGATCTCAAGCCCCGCGAAGTCCGCCACATCCTCAAGTTCGCCGAGGCCGCCCTCTTGGTCTGCGGAGGCGAGTTCGCCGCCGCTCTGGAGGATGTTCGAGGCGACATCGAAACCCTCGAGAAGGTGGTCTCCATGGAGGAGGAAAAGGGGGTCGCCGACCTCTCCTTTCCCGAGGCCCTGGAAATCGGCTACCAGGCGCTTGAAGAGGGCAGCCAAGCCTTTGCTCAGGCCCAGGTCAGCCCGGATGACGTGGCCGCCATCATCTTCACCTCGGGCACCACCGGCAATCCCAAGGGCGTCATGCTCACTCACGGCAATATCGCCGCCGACATCAAAGCCACGTCCGAGTACGTCTCCATCGCCGGCGAAGAAGACGTGCTGCTCTCGGTTCTGCCCCTCCACCATACCTATGAGTGCACAGGCGGCTTCCTGATGGTGCTTTATCAGGGATCGACGGTCTGCCACGCCGAGAATCTGCGCCGCATCGCCGAGAATATGGCCGAGACCAGGACCACTATCATGCTGGGCGTCCCGCTGCTCTTCGAGATGATCTACCGGCGTATCGAAGAGGGCTTGCGCAAAAAGGGCGAAGGCAAGATCCGCACCGCCAAGAAAGTGGCCTCCTTCACAGAGCGTTTCCTGGGATGGAACATTCGCCGGCGCCTCTTCAAGGAACTGCATCAGCGTTTCGGCGGAAAGCTGCGCCTGCTCATCTCGGGGGGCGCGGCCATCGATCCGGCGGTTTCCAAGGGCTTCCGCGAGTTGGGAATCGACTTCATCCAGGGCTACGGGATGACCGAGGCCGCTCCTATCGTGGCCGTCAACCGGGTCAACTGCTTCCGCGACGCGGCCGCCGGCATTCCGCTTCCCGGCGTCGAGGTCAAGATCGAGAAGGGCGAGATCTGTGTCCGCGGCGACATCGTCATGAAGGGCTACTACCGCAACCCGGAAGCCACGGCAGAAACCATCATCGACGGCTGGCTGCACACCGGAGATCTGGGATATTTGGAGGACGGGTTCGTCTACATCAACGGACGCAAGAAGTCGGTCATCGTCACCCCTAACGGCAAGAACGTCTACCCCGAGGAACTCGAGACGGCCCTCAACCAGAGTCCCTACATTCTGGAATCCCTGGTGTGGGGAGGACCCGAGGAGGATCCCTCTCAGGTCGAGGTGCAGGCCATCGTGGTTCCCGACAGCGAAGGCTTCGACCAGGAGTTCGGAGCTTCTTCCTACGACGACGACAAAGTCCAGCAAGTCATCTCGGCCGAGATTAAGCGCATTTGCATGGACATGGCCAACTACAAGAAAATCAAGAAGTTCACGCTGCGCCAGGAAGAGTTTGAAAAGACCACGACCAAGAAGATCAAGCGCTTCCTCTACACCGGGCGTCCCCAGGCCGTAGCGACGGAAGGCGCGAAGCGTTGAGCTTCCCCTGTCCCCCTCTCCCGAGAAAGACCGAAGATGGCTAAGCTGGAGACCTTCGACAACCCTTATCCGCAGCGCGACTACGAAATCGACATCCGTTGCCCGGAGTTCACCTGCCTTTGTCCCCGCACTGGACAACCCGACTTCGCCACCCTGCACATCCGCTACGTCCCCGATCGGCTCTGTCTGGAGTTAAAGGCCCTCAAGCTCTATCTCTTCTCCTACCGCGATGAAGGAGGATTCCACGAGCAGGTGACCAATCGAATCCTGGATGACCTGGTGCAGGCTTGCGCTCCCCGGCGCATGCTGGTGGAGGGTGATTTCAACGTGCGGGGCGGAATCAAGACCGTGGTGCGGGCGCGCCATCCTCAGGATGTTCCGCCGGTACAGGACTGAAACATGGGAAGGCTCAAGCAGGATCCGGTTGCGCTGACCCGCCAACTCGTCGACATCCCCTCCCTCACAGGCAAGGAAAAAGAACTTGCAGAATGGCTCATGGAGGGGCTGAAGGAAGAGGGCTGGAACTGCTCGCGCCAGATGCTCGACTCTCAGCGCTTCAATCTGCTGGCGCTCGGCGACGATCCAGACGTCCTTTTCTCCACTCACATGGACACCGTGCCGCCCTTTATCGCCTCCGACGAGGACGACGAGGACGTCAAGGGGCGGGGAAGCTGCGATGCCAAGGGGCAGATCGCGGCCATGATCTGCGCTGCTCGCCGCCTCGTGGCGGAGGGGCACCGCGACGTCGGCCTGCTCTTTCTGGTGGGCGAAGAAACCGACAGCGCCGGCGCCCGTCTGGCTGCTCAAAGCGGGCTCTCCTGCTCCTGGATCATCAACGGCGAACCGACTGACAACCACCTGGTCTCAGCCCACAAAGGCGCACTGGGCTTACGCTTGACGGCACGGGGAAAGACGGCCCACTCGGGATATCCGGAACGGGGAATATCGGCCGTTGAAACGCTGCTCGACGTCCTGCAGCGTCTGCGCCAGGCCGAATGGCCCACTCATCCCCTGCTGGGACCCTCTCACCTTAATATCGGAGTTCTCAGGGGAGGAATGGCCCCCAACGTCATCCCCGACCAGGCCCAGGCCGAGGTGTTCTTCCGTTGCGTCGTGCCTTGCCGCCGCTATCTGAGCCGGATTGACCGTTTGACCTCTCCCCTGGAGGTGGAGGTCTTCACCCAAAGCGACCCGCAGCACATGCACCTGGAGGAAGGATTTCCCGTCAAGAGCGTGGGATTTGGAACCGATATCCCATACCTGAAAAAGATCGCCGCCCCCTTGCTCTATGGACCAGGATCGATCTTCGACGCCCACACCGCGCAAGAGAAGCTGAACAAGAAAGAGCTGCTGCGCGGAGTCGACGGACTGGTCGCTTTGGTGCAAGCTTTGAAACGGCGTTCCCAGCCTATAGACTGATGCCGCCGAGACCTGAAATATGCTGCGAAACCTGATGCTCAGAATCGCCGATTCCCCCGCCTTGGTCGGATTCTTGTCACGACAGGGCATGAAGACCGGCTTCGCCCGGCGCTTCGTAGCCGGAGAATCCCTGCAGGAGGCCATACCCGTGGTGGAAGGTCTCAACAGCAAAGGAATCAAGTGCTCGCTCGACCTGTTGGGCGAAGGCGTGGAGGACGAAGAAACGGCCCGAACGGCCACCCAGTCCTACGTCAATCTGCTGCATGTGATCCAAGAGCGGGGAGTGGACTGCAACATCTCCATCAAGCTGACTCAACTGGGACTCGACATCGGACGCCAGGTGGCCGCCCGCAACCTGAAGAAGATCCTCGACGCCGCCCGCGAGTGCGGCAACTTCGTGCGCATCGACATGGAGGGGTCGGACTACACCGCCGATACCGTCGAACTGTTCGTCGAGCACCTCGAGATCTACGGACCCGCCACCGTGGGCATCGTCATTCAGTCCTATTTGCGGCGCAGCGAAGAGGACGTGCGGCGCCTGGCCTCGCTGGGCTGCAACATCCGGCTCTGCAAGGGGGCCTACAAGGAGCCGCCGGAGCTGGCCTTCCCCAAGAAGTCGCAAGTCGACGACAACTTCGTCAAGCTGATGGAGATCATGCTGGCCTCGCCCTGCTATTCGGCCATCGCCACCCACGACGAAAAGATGATCAACCGGGCCCAGGAGCTGATCGAGCGCGATGGCGTGGATTCCTCCCGATACGAATTCCAGATGCTTTACGGCACGCGTTCCGAGTACCAGGAAGAAATCAAGAATCAGGGCTACCGGATGCGCGTTTACGTTCCTTTCGGAACGCAGTGGGCTCCCTATTTCATTCGCCGCCTGGCCGAACGGCCGGCCAATGTCCTTTTCGTGCTGCGCAACCTCTTCAAGAAATAATCCCGCCGGCCGCAGCGTCCAGGGGCGAATAATCGACTTCAAACCAGTGACTCCCCTTCCTGTCGCCGGGAAATAGCATTAGTCCTATACTGGATGCATGCGCCTCATCCTCTTCGACATCGACGGTACTCTGATGACCACGGACGGGGCTGGAACGAGGGCCTTGAACCGGGCTTTGCAGGAGGTATTCGGCCTGACCGAAGCCATGAGGGACATCCGCCCGGACGGCAAGACCGACTCCCAAATCGTACGAGAAGCGCTCAGCCGCAACGGTGGACTGGACATGCCGCAGGCGGAAGCCCTGCGGTCCTTTTTCAGGGTCTATCTCCGCCACTTCGATGACGAACTTGTCGGCCACTGCGGATTGACGGTCTTCTGGCAAGCCTACCACCTCATTCTGCGCCTTCGCGACGGGGGCAGGGTCAGGACCGGAATCGCCACCGGCAACATTCGCCCTTGCGCCGAGTTGAAGCTGCGCAGCGCGGGGCTGCATTCCTTTTTTCCCTTCGGGGGATTCGGGTGCGATGCCGAGGACCGCCATCAGATGGTCAGGGCGGCCGTGCGGCGAGGCGAAGAACTGTACGGGATTCGGGCTCAATCGGTGATCGTCATCGGAGATACTCCCAACGACATCGAGCACGGCCGCAAGGCCGGAGCCCGCACGATCGCCGTGGCCACAGGGAATTACTCGCGAGTCGAGTTGCAGGAGACGGGGGCCGACTTGGCGGTCGACTCGCTGCAACCTACGCCGGACCTGTTATCCTTCATCGAAGCAGCCTGAGCCAAAAGCGCCGGGGAGGGGATCCCGCTTGGGCCTGCGCCTCAAAACCAGACGCTGACCATGTTTGAGGGCTCGCTCTTGCCGGCGTCGTTAAAGGCCCTCACCTTGAACTGAAAGGCGCCCGAGACGTACTTGCCGACCTTGTTTTCGTAACGGGTCGTATTGGCTCCCACCAATCCCACTACCTTGTAGTTCTTGCCGGCGTCGTCGGAACGCAGGATCTCGAATCCCAGTTCGTTGTCGGCGCGGTCGCGCCACCGCAGGACCGCCACAGCCGTACCGCCCTCGTAGCGGGTGCTGGCCTGCAGATCGTAGGGCGCCGCGGGGACGCCATTCTGCTGGGCCGCCCATGCGGCTGAAACCAGGAGTAGGGAGATGACGATAAGACAAGAGGCGATAGTGAACTTCATTTCACCCTTCAAAGATACCGGCGGGGCGGGTTCGTTTCAAAAAATCAAAGCGGGCAGGATTCCTGGGAACGTCCGCGGCGAGCGTAAAGAGCTTCCACCTGGCCTCTGCAGGCCGCCAGTTCATCTTCCGGAACATGGCTTTGCATGAGTTGGAAAAGCTCTCGCTCTTCGCTGCGGATGTGATCCCGCAGCAGTCCAGCCCATTGCTTGAGCGCTGGTCCAAGTCCGCTGGTCTGCTCTTTCATCTCCTCCAGGCCGCGCCGCAGTTGCCGATGCTCTTGTTCGAGGCGGCCCACCAGTTCGGATTCGGCAGCAAGGTGGCGGCGGGCCAGCGGGAAGACGATCTCCTCCTCGGCTGCAAAGTGATGCCTGAGATGGTCACGGTAGAAGTCGAGGACGCGGTCTCGTTGCTCTTGCGGTCGAGAGGGCCAACTCACCTGCGGAGACTTGGAGGCGCCCTGCAGCAGACGCTGCGCGATGACGAGTCCGTCATGGTGATCGTGAGAGAGTGGAATCAGTCCGGCATGGCGCTTCATGGCCATTCTATTGTGACAGGTATTCCCTCGCCAGCTCAACTCTCTTCCCGGCTGGAGAGCCTCTGGCACCGACCCCCTGCGGACGCTGCGCTGCGCCTGACACGGCCGGACGGGTTCTTGCCAGTGCGAGGCCGGGGCGCTAAAGTCGCCCATTGATGGACTACCAGCTCCTAGCGATTCTGCTCTACGTCGCCACCCTGCTCTTCATCGGCGTGCTGGCCTCGCGCCGTACGCGCTCCATGGCCGACTATTTCGCCGGAGGCCGGCGCCAAGGCTTCTGGGCCGCCTCCTTCTCGGCCCGCGCCACCGGCGAGTCCGCCTGGCTCTTGCTGGGTCTGACCGGTCTGGGAGCCGCCGAGGGCATCAAGGGATTCTGGGTTGTGCTGGGCGAAGTGCTGGGAGTGGCCGTCGCCTGGCTGCTGCTCAGCGACCGCTTCAAGAGCCTCACCCTGCGCTTCGATTCCCTCACCGTCCCCGATTACCTGGAATCCCGTTTCGGCGACGATGCCGGCCACACTCTCAGGGCGCTTTCGGCGGGAACCTTGCTCTTTTTCGTTCCCATCTATGTCAGCGCCCAAATCCACTCCACCGGAGAGGCCTTCAATTTCTTCCTCGACTGGAACTATTATGCCGGCGCCCTCTTCGGCTTCGCCGTGGTCCTGCTCTACATCACCAGGGGCGGATTCATCGCCGTGGTGTGGTCGGACGTCTTCCAAGGACTGCTGATGGTCTGCGGACTGGTATTGCTGCCCCTGGTCGGCGTCTGGTACCTGGGAGGCGTGGGCCAGGTCATCGACGCGTTGGGCCAGGCCTATCCCAACCATCTCGATTTTCTCGGGGGAGGAGGCTGGACGCTCATCAACGTGGCTTCCATCATCGGCTTGCTGGGCATCGGTCTGGGGTTCATGGGCTCCCCTCAGGTCTTCGTCCGCTTCATCGCCCTTCGTTCCCGCCGCGACATCCCCAAGGGGGCCTTCGTAGCCATCGTCTGGACCTTGCTGGCCGACTCCGGGGCCGTCCTGGTGGGAGTGGTGGGACGAGCTGTGCTGAGCGGCGACCTGGGGGCCGGAGGCCAGGAGGTGTTGCCGGAACTGGTGGAGTTCTTGATGCACCCCTTTGTGGCCGGAATCTACATCGCCATCGTTCTCTCGGCCATCATGTCCACTATCGACTCCCTGTTGGTGGTGGCTTCCAGCGCCGCCGTGCGCGATTACTACCAGAAGATCTTCAATCCCTCTCTTCCCGACAACAAGCTGGTGGGAATGAGCCGCAACCTCACGGTCGTTCTGGCCTTTGCAGCTCTTGCGGTAGCACTCGCCATCGCTCTCTTGACGGGACGCCAGCCCATATTCTGGTTTGTCATCTTCGGCTGGTCGGGCATCGCGGCCACTTTTTGTCCCACCATCATCCTCTCCCTTTTCTGGAGCGGCCTGACCGCCAGAGGTGCAGCGGCGGCCATGGTGGCGGGATTTCTCTCCATTCCCTTTTTCAAGTTCGTGGCTCCCTTGCTGCCCGTTGTCGGACCCTATTTCAACTTGGCCGAAGAGATGGCGCCCTCCTTCGCGGTTGGCTTTGCGGTGGCCTTCGTCGTGAGCAAGGCGGACCCCGAAGGGCAGGCCAAATTAAAGGGAATATTGTCCGCCAACCTGGCCGACGAACCGTAGCGAGCAGCCTCATGGCGCCGAGAGCAATTGGGCCTTCAGCGCGGTCGCTGAAATTTGATTCGTGTGTGAACTTGTTGGCCACCTAGTGGCCCTGGCAAAGCAAGCGGTTATACTGGCAAGGTGACGTCAAGGCGGTGCCGTTTTCTTCGCCATTTTTCGCTTTGCTGCTGGATGCTGCTGGGCGGACTCCCGGCGGGCAGCGGATTGCAGGTCCATGACCCTGCCGATGCCCGAGGGGCTGTCGAGCGGATGCGTCGTCTGCACCAGCAAGTGCAGAGACTGCATTTTCGCGTCGAGAACGAGTTCAATACGGCTCAGCGGGTCGAGTTGACGCGCCAACTGATCGCTCTGCGCTCTGCCTACGAGTCCGCCCGCCGGCAGGCCGAATTTCTCACCGATCCTTTTGTGCGGCGCAGCAGGCAGATCGTTGAAGAACTCCTCCGCGAGGCCTTCCCCGAACTGTCCGGTAAGCGCTTCGTCATTCATCCGATCACCTCCGAAAACACCTACTTCAGCAGCTTCTTCTCCTTCAAGGAGCCTCTGCTCCGGCGCAACCGCATCTATCGGCTGGGAATCAACTTGCAGGTCTTCCGTCAGGAAACCTTGCCGCCCTGGGAGGGGGTGCGCGGCATTCTCTGCCACGAGCTGGCTCACAGCCTCGACTACCGGCGCCGCAACTTCTTCCAGATTTGGGGGGTCTTGGCCATCTTCCTCAAGCCCACCGCCCACCGGCGCTTTGAGCGTTGGGCTGATCTTCAAGCCATTTCCCGAGGTTGCGGCCCGGGGCTGAAGGCCTACCGCCGATGGGTGTATCAGCAGGTGACGACGCAGGAAGAAGAGCGCCGACGTATGGTCTACTATCCGCCCGAACAGATTGAGAGCATCGAGGACATCCGGGGCCGCTGCCCCTCGGCCATGCCCCAGTGGCTGATTCAGCCGCCCCTCAACCCGGAGGAGATCCAGGCCTCGGAATGCGGCCCTTAAACGGCCTTTCCACTTTTGGCTTGACTTTTTCTACACCCTAGGGACACGATGATCAGCCCATGGACGAACTGCAAGCCCTTCGCCAACGCATCGACGAAGCCGACCGCGACCTGATCGAGGCTCTGGCCCGCCGCATGGAAGTGGTGGACCACATCCTGCGCCAGAAAGAGGCCCAGGGTCTGGAGCTTTTCGATCTGGAGCGGGAGAAATCCCTGCTCAACAAGATGGCCGACCACGGCGGACAGCGCCGTCTCGATCCCAAGTTGGTGGAACGCGTCCTGCGGGCCGTCATCAGCCATTCGCGCGAACTGCAGACCCGCCGCGTACAGGAACGCCACAACCCTGACTTGCGGCGGGTAGCCCGGGTGGCCTTTCAAGGGGCTCCGGGAGCCTATTCCTGGCAAGCGCTGCACAACCACTTCGGCAAAAAGGTGGAAGCCGTGGGCTTCACCGGCTTTCGGGAGACCCTGGAGGCGCTGGAAGAGGGACGCGTCGACCTGGCCCTGCTGCCCATCGAAAACACCCTTTTCGGAAGCATTCACGACGTCTACGAACTGCTGGCCGACAGCCGCTACAGCGTCATCGGCGAAGAGGTGTTGCGCATTGAACACTGTTTGCTGGGCTTGCGCGAGGTGCCGCTGGAAGAGATCGCTCGGGTGCTCTCGCACCCCGTGGCGCTGGAGCAATGCAAGACCTTTCTGCGCGGCCTGCCCAACGCCGCCAACGAGTCCTACATCGACACCGCCGAGGCGGTGCGCAAGGTCAGGGAGGACGAGGATCCTCGCCAAGCCGCCATCGCCAGCCGTCAGGCGGCGCGGCGCTACGGATTGCAGGTGTTGCGCGAGGGGATTTCTGATCATCCCGAGAACTACACGCGCTTTTGGGTCGTTTCGCGGCAGAGTGTCTCGGTGGACAAGCGCATTCCCGCCAAAACTTCCTTGGTGCTGGTCACCGATCACCGGGAAGGGGCTCTGGTGGCCTGTTTGACGGCCCTTCGCGACCACGGCCTCAACATGACCAAGCTGGAATCGCGTCCCCGCCAGGGATCGCCCTGGCAATATCAGTTTTACCTTGACGTGGAGGGCAATATCGACGACGAGGAGACCAGCCGGGCCCTCGACGAAGTGCGCAAGAGGGCCCGCCTGCTGCGCGTTCTGGGCTGTTATCCCAAGGTGGACGCACGCTCCGGCGTGCCTTATCTGTCGGAGTCGCGCGACGCCGATTCGCGCCGAAGGGCCCTGCGGCGAAGTTCCGGCCGGAAGTCGCCCCAGCCATCCTCCCCGCGCGAGGCCGCCGTGGTCGCGGTGGGCGCGGTCGAGATCGGGGGCGGATCCTTCGCTGTCCTGGCGGGGCCGCGCTCTTTCTCCTCCCCCGGGGAACTGCGTCCCGTCGCCGAAGCCGCCGAGGCCGCCGGAGCCCGCGTCCTGCTGGGAGGCGAATACCTGGCGGCCCAAGGCGACCACGGACTCGACCTGGTCACCCAGGGGGCGCAGATCCTTTCCCGCCTGGGACGCGAACTGCGCATGCCGGTGGGCTGCGAGGTCGAAGCGGCCGAGCAGGTCGAGGCTCTGGCCCATTGCTGCGACCTGCTCATCGTGGGCGGACGCAATATGCAGAATTATCCTCTGCTGCGCCTGTTGGGGCGCCTGGCCAAGCCTGTGCTGCTGGAGAGGGGCATCAACTCCACTTTGGACGAGCTGACCGCCTCGGCTCAGGAGATCCTGGCCGAGGGCAACCAGCACGTGCTGCTTTGCGAGCGGGGGATACGCACCTTTGAGGCCTCCAACCGGGAGACCCTCGATCTAGGGGCGGTGCTGGCTCTCAAAGAACGTACCCACCTGCCCGTGATCGTCAATCCCATGGGAGCCGTCTCGACCCCGCAGGACGTCCTGCCGCTGGCCCGCGCCGCCCGCGCCGTGGGAGCCGACGGTGTCGTCCTCAATCTGGGACCGGACTCCCAACAGCGCCCCGTCGTCGAACCCGCCGACTTGGCCGAATTCATCGCTCAAGAAGGCGTTCTCGGCTAAGATGATGGAGTCATGAAGCTGGACCGCTTCGCCAAGTACTGCTGGGGAGTGCTGGCCTACACCATTCTGGTTATTCTGTGGGGCGCCTTCGTGCGGGCTACCGGGTCGGGAGCCGGATGCGGCAGCCACTGGCCTACCTGCAACGGAGAGGTCATACCCCGGGCCCCGGCCCTGGAAACCCTCATCGAATACACCCATCGTCTCAGCAGCGGATTGCTGGGTTTTCTGGTCGTGGGCCTGCTGATCTGGGCCTTTCGGCGTTTTCCTTCCGCCCATCCGCTACGGAAAGGCGCCCTCTGGAGCCTGCTGTTCGTCATCGCCGAGGCCTTGATAGGCGCCGGCATCGTCAAGTTTGAATGGGTGGCGGACAACGATTCCATAGCCCGCGTCATCACCATGGCCTTCCATCTGGTCAACACCTTCTTCTTGCTGGCCGCCATGACGCTTACCGCCTGGTGGGCTTCCGGCGGCGGCCAGGTGCGCCTGCGCGGCCAGGGACGCGTGGGTTTGCTGCTGGCGGTCGCCATGGTCTCGGTGTTGCTGCTGGGAGCCAGCGGAGCCGTCACCGCGCTGGGCGACACGCTGGTGCTCAACTCCAATGTGGACCCGCAGGATTCTCCGGTGGTGGCCTCTCTGGTCCTGCTGCGTTTCGTCCACCCCATGCTGGCGCTGGCGCTGCTGCTGCTCATCATGGTCACGGCCCGAATCTGCGCCTCAACCTCCAGCGATCCTCAGACCCGCTTGTGGGGCCGGTCGATGATGGTCGTCTATCACTTTCAACTGCTGGTGGGAGTCGTAAACGTCTTCCTGCAGGCTCCGGTGTGGATCCAACTCGTCCACCTCCTGTTGGCCGACGTCCTATGGATTCTGCTGGTGCTGACGGCGGCTTCGACTTTGGCGGTTGCGGCCCCGGCCCGGGCCCGTCTCGGACAAGCCTACGCGACCGGATCATAGAGCTTGCTTTTGAGCAACTCCAGGTCCCCGTGGCGGGAGCGGATATCGGAGCGCTGCTTGCCCAAACGCAGGTCGCGCAGCTTTTCCAACATGTTGAGCAGCGCCGGCAAGGGCGGGCCGGAAGCGGTCAGGTCGTCCAACTCTTCTTTGTCCAGGCCCTCTGCGGGACGCTCGATGAACTTCTTGACCAGTTTGTTGTGATGAGCCGCTGCCGCGCGTCCGTGAGCTTGGCAGACTTTCAGAAAAGCCCGGGCGCCCTTTTGAAACCACTCGTCCTGGGACGACTCCAGCCCTGCCTCCAGAAACTCGTCCAGCAGGCTGCGCTGGATCATGCAGCGCCTCAGCGCTTCTTGCTCATGGGGCAGCACGAAAGGTGTTTTCTCCACCAGCAGATTGAGATAGAAGGGATCGTCTGCGCTGCACAGACCCAAGAGCAGGTCGATCTGGTTGATGCCGGCGAAATCTCCGGCGTTGACGCCCCGGTAGCTGCGGTTTCCGACGATCGAAGTCTTGTAGTAAGGCCGGATGCCGTAAAAGAAGGTGTCGACGTCGATGCTCTCATAGAGCTTGTCGTTGATCTCATGAGCCTTGCTCAGCGCCGCCTCGGCTTCGGCGAAAAACTCCAGTGCGATAGGATTGGAGATCCCCAGCGCGCAGATCTTCTCCAGGGCCTCCGAAGCCCGCTCGTATTCGAAGATCCCCTGCGTGTTGTAGTAGATGAAGGTGCGCTCGTCCTCATAGCGGGTAAAACTCTTGAACACGCCCCGGCGGGCCTTGTTATGGGTCGCATAGGGCGCCAGTATGAGCCGGGGTGCCACACCTAGCGAGGCGCCCAACTGCAATGCCAGGCGCGATTCTTCCACCAGCGGGGACTGTCCTTGGGCGGGCTCGTTGAGGCCGTGACGGGTGCAGGAGG
Source organism: Acidobacteriota bacterium (assembly GCA_035471785.1). Lineage (NCBI taxonomy): Bacteria > Pseudomonadati > Acidobacteriota > Acidobacteriota bacterium. The sequence goes on along the minus strand of DATIPQ010000077.1, from coordinate 77,881 downwards.
CGATCAGCATCCCCACGTTGCCCAGCACCTCCAGGCGCTCTTCAAAAGAAGCCAGCAAGGGCGTCTCGTTGAGGACGTCCAGCACGTGGCGCCGGCCGTCCTTGCGGATGCGCCGGCGGACACGGTCGATGCCTTGCTGATCGGGGGCATCTCCCGGCGGATTGCCGGCTTCCCGGCGCCGCTTCTCCCCTTCCTCGATTTCCGTGTTGAGGGCCGAGAAGGTGGTTCGTATCCAATTGTCGAAGTGTCGGTGGGCAGGCTTATTCACCACCTCAGGATAGCTCATCGACGCCATCCTCAAAAGCCCTCTGCCGGGCTAGTCCTCCACCAGGGGTGTCATCGGCCGCTGCTACCAGACCCTCGACTGCGCTTGAGGCTCTGAAGCGCCGGCCACGCTTGGCCCGGGTGCTTCAGGCGGTCGCCTTCAGCCGCTCGTATTCCTGCTTGATGATGTCGTAGTGTTCCTGCTCTTCGTCCGCGAACTTGACGAAGATGTCCCGTCCCCGGGTATCGTTGAAGCGCTCGGCGTACTGCTTGAAGAAGTTGTGGGCCTCCATCTCCATGTCCATGGCGATCTTCAGCGCCTCTTGGGAGGTCATTTCGCGGTCCAGTTTCTTCTTGGCGTTGTGGCGGGAAGGGAAGATGTCGTCGAGGGCGTCAAAGTCGAAATGGAGAAAGACGGGAGCCTGCAAGACGTCCTTGTGTTGGCGGACCAGCTTGTCCCACTCTTTTTCCAGCCCCCTCAGATGGCTCTTTTCCTCTTCCAGCATCTCCAAAAAAGCGCTGCGTGTGGCCTCATCGCTCACAACCTCGGCGGCCGTGCTGTAAAAGTTGATTCCGCGCTCCTCGGTGGCCATGGCGATGCGCAGGGCGTCGCGGGCGAACACCAAGTCCGAATCATAGACCTGCGGCTTGACCCCTTCCTCTTCCTGGCAGCGCTTGCACACCCCGAAGATCTGCAGCTTGTGGCGTGTCGGCTTGAACTCGTACTGAGAGATGATCTTTTCTTGCAGGCGCTCGAACTCGGGACTGGAGAACTCGATGGCGGTCTGACACTTTTCGCAGATCAGGTGGTGGTGATGGGGCTGTTTGTAATCGTGTTCAAAGCGCGCCCGCCCATCGCCCAAGTCGATCTCCCGGGCCAGCCCGCAATCGGTCAGAGTCTTCAGGGTGCGGAAAACGGTGGCCAAGCCGATCTTGGAGTCCACCTTGCGCACGATGGTGAAGAGCTCGTCGGCGCTGAGATGCCCCTCCTCCTTGAGGAACGCGGTGACGACCACCTCTCTTTGCCGAGTCATCTTGAGCCCGCGGTCCCGCAAGTAGGTGGAAAAGACCCCCAATTGCTCTGAAATGGCTTTTCTGTCGGTCATTTCCTTTGTGGCTGCCCGATAACGGAGAAAAGGCTCGGCGTTCGGCCAAACCATTTCTAAGATCACCTCCTGATTCTAACAAAAACCTCTGCGGCGGTCCTTCCTGGGTAAGTGAAGACAAAAAAAGGGGGCGGCCCTTGCAGCCGCCCCCTCCGACTCGAGCCCGCCTTTTCTAGGCAGCGGGCTGGTTGGAACTGAAGATTCGCTTCCTCAGTTCTGAGGCAAGATGACCGAGTCGATGACGTGGATGACGCCATTGGAAGCCATGATGTCAGTTTTGACGACCTTGGCCTTGTCGACCATGACGGAGCCGTTGGAAACCTGGATGTCGATTTCCCCTCCATTGACGGTCTTGGCGTTGCTCAAGGTAACCACCTGGGAGGCCGTCACCTTTCCGGGCACCACGTGATAGGTGAGGATGGAGATCAGCTTCTCCTTGTTCTCGGGCTTGAGCAGCATTTCCACAGTGCCTTGGGGCAACTTTTCGAAAGCCGCGTTGGTGGGGGCGAAGACCGTGAAAGGACCGTCGCCTTTGAGCGTATCGACCAGTCCGGCGGCCTTGACGGCTGCCACCAGGGTGCTGAAGTCGGAGTTGGAAGCGGCGATATCAACCACGTCCTGCTTGGGGTGGTCGGAAGCCGACACGGCCACGCTCAGGCCCAGGGTCAAAATAGCCATGGAAAGAAGTGTGATCAGTTTCTTGCTAGTCATCTTGTCTCCTCAAAGGGTCAAACCAAAATATCGAGAGCTGAAGGCCTTGGATGCCGGGATGAATGTCGCGCCCGGCGAGAGGGGCGTGGGACCGGCCCTCAGGTTGGGAACTAGCCCGCATCAGACCGACGGTTGTCAGCCTGACACGGGCTAGGGTCCTCAGAGCAAGCGGGCTCGGCATGGATGAGACCCTCTCTTTTCTCATCCAGCCCCACTCGCGAAACCGCTTCCGAGTGGCTTGTGAAAAGCCCGCTGTACCGAACAGTAGGGAGTATAGCGGATCGGATCGGCTGTTGTCAAGTTTTTGTCTAAAAAATGTCTAAATAAAAATCACCGGCTTGGCTTTTCCTTGGCCAGTCCCGCGATATCCTCTGTGCGAGCCGGTGCGCACCATGGCGCCGAGCGCAATCCGCTCTGTGTCTAACAAAATGTTGACGTAAGTTATACACTTGGGCTATTCTCCCCCGATGAAGGGTCAGGCCCACTATCCGATGAAAGTCGTCTCACGCCGCACAGGTCTTACGCCCCACGTCATCCGTGTCTGGGAGCGGCGCTATCAAGCGGTGGTGCCTGAGCGGACGGAATCGAACCGCCGCCTCTACAGCGATCAGGACATCCAGCGTCTGCAGCTTCTCCATCGCGCCACCAGGGCCGGGCACAGCATCGGTCAGATTGCCAACCTCCCCACCTCCCGCCTGATTTCCCTGGTCGAGGCTGAGGCGCGCAGCGGGCCGCCCGTGGTGGCCTCCCTGGCGGCAGACGGCAGCATCGGTCCCGAGGAGTGTCTGGAAACTTGCATCGAGGCGGTCAACGCCATTGACGCCCGCAAGCTGGAGACGGCCTTGCAGCGGGCGGCGGTGGCTCTCAGCCAACCGGTGCTGGTCGACGAGGTGGTGCTCCCGCTCTTGCGCGAGGTGGGACGGCTGTGGCAGGACGGCAGCATCAAGATCGCCCACGAGCACCCGGCCTCGGCCGTGATGCGGACTTTCCTGGGCGGTGTGCTGTCCGAGTTCGATCCTCCTGAGGAGGCCCCGGTAATGGTGGCCTCGACCCCTCAGGGACAGGGTCACGAATTGGGGGCGCTGGTGGCTTCGTTGACAGCCGCTTCACAAGGATGGAAGGTGGTCTACCTGGGTCCTGATTTGCCCGCCGAGGAGATCGCCGCGGCGGCTCAGCGCACGGGAGCCCGCTTGGTGGCTTTGAGCCTGGTCTATCCTCCCGACTCGCCCAAGGTACGCCAGCAACTGAAGAAGTTGCGGCGCAGCCTGCCGGCCTCGGTGCAGATTACCGTCGGAGGGCGGGGTGCCGCCGCCTACGCCCAAGTGCTTGACGCCATCGGAGCCATTACCCTGCAAGACATCCCCTCCTTGCGCATCAAGCTGGAAGAGCTGCGCAACTCCTCCTGAGGCAGCCGATTTTCGGGGCATGGGGCTTCTCAAGCCGCCAAGCGGCTGAGGGGAAAACTGCCGGACAGGCGTTCGGGGTGGATGCCCGCTTCCTTGCTGACCAGGTTTCTGAGCATCTCCCAGGCTTCGCCTTCGCTGAGGCTGGGCCGGCTGCGCGCCAGAATGCGGAAGTTGAGGCGCAGGGCCGTTTGCCCCAGCGAACTCAAAGTCCTGCAGTCCTCCGGCAAATGCAGCGCCAGCGGTCTGGTCAGCCAGTAACCCACGCTCAGAACCAAGGAGAAACCGATGGCCATTCCCAGGGCTCTGCCGGGAGGCAAGACTCCCAGCAGCCAGGCACCCAGGGCGGCCACAACGAGCACAGCGAAGGAACGCAACATACCTCCCAGCCATTGAGGCCGGGTGAGGTTGGGCAAGTGGCCTCCCAGGCGTCGTCCCAGGCGGCTCCAAAGGCGCCGCCGCCCCTCATCCGGGAGCAGCCGTTCCAGGGATGAGGAGGCTTGCAGGTGTCTCCTGGGAATCCCCGCCAGTTCCATCAATCCCTGGCGCAGCCGAAAAAAACAGTGCAGGCGCACGCTTTGAGAAGCCCGGAAGACCACCTGGTGCAGATCGCCCAGGGTGACGGCCTGCCGGGCTTCCGTCTCATCCAGCCAGATTTGAAAAGATTCCTCAATGCTCGCGTGCAAGTCCCGCCAGTCGAATGACATCCTGAATGATTGGATGCAGCCAGGTCAGGGAAGTTCCAATTTTTGAATTGCATTGCAAATGACCCGTCTTGCTAACGAGTATTTTAATTCAATGGGAATCGCGGTTCTTGTGTTCGTTTTCCAACTGAAATAGGCGGGACAGGGAAGCTACTCTACCTGCGCAGACAGGTTTCCTTCCTAAACTCTTTCCCTCAACCTATGAGTGTTAGCAAGCCTGTCTGCACTTCCTTTTGTGGACCCCGAACGCCCTTTCGTGGTCTTCTGGAGGCCATGAAGATTCTCTTGCTCGGTTTGGGGCGGGTAGCCCGCCGCATGCTCGAGATGCTGGCTGAAGGGAGGGCTGACCGGGAGAGCCTGCTCGCACCTCGAGTAGAGATCGCCGGCATCTTCACGGCCAACCATGGATATCGGCTTCCTCAGCATCCGGAGCCCGTCGAGGAGGTGCTGGCCGCCCTGTCACAGGGCCGCCTGCTCGATTCCGGCCGGCGGCAGGACCCATTCCAGGCAATCGCTCATGCCGACTATCAGGTGCTGGTGGAGTTGACCACGCTTTGCATCGAGGAGGAGGGGCGTCCCGCGGCCGATTATGTGCGGGCAGCTCTGTCGGCGGGCCGCCATGCGGTTACCGCCAACAAGGGGCCCATGGCTTTTCAGGGAGCGGACTTGCTGCGCCTGGCCCGGCGTCGGGGACGCTTTTTGCGCTTCGAATCTACGGTCATGGACGGAGCGCCGGTCTTCAGTCTGGCCCGCTGCGGCTTGCGCGGCTGCCGAATCGAAGGTGTGAGCGGAATCCTCAACTCCACCACCAATTTCATTCTCTGCGCCATGGAAGAAGGCGCCTCGCTGGAGGAGGCGCTTGGGGAGGCTCGTCGCTCGGGCTTCGCAGAGGCAGACGCCTCTCACGATCTGCAGGGCTGGGACGCGGCCTGCAAGATGGCCGTGCTGGCCAATGCCTTGATGGGTGTCGACCTGCATCCGCGCTCGGTGAGGCGCGAGGTGTTAGACGCGTCCATGGGCCAGAGGGCGAGGGAAATCCGCCGCCGGGGAGAGCGGCTGCGCCTGGTTTCGCGGCTGCGGCGCCGTCGCGACCGAGTGGCGGGCGAGGTGAGGCTGCGGCGGCTTGAGGCCGACGATCCCATGGCGCGGGTTCCGGGACCGGGCGGACTCCTGCGTCTTGAAACCGACTGCATGGGCCCCATCCTCATCACCCAGCAGGCGCCCACCTTGGACGATACCGCCTACGGCGTCATCAACGACCTGCTGGAAATCGCCGGGGCCCGTTAGGTTGGAGCCCCGGCGGCGTCCCCATCAAGCGTCAGCGCGAGGAAGAATCCGAAGCGGGTTGCTCAGCCACGGCGATCACGTGCTTGAGGGTGCGGAAGACCATGATTCCGTCGGAGACGGCCGGAGTCGACATCAGCGTTCCGCCCACGTCGTTGACGGCCAGTTCCCGGTACTTGCGTCCCGCACGGGCCACCGTCACGGTCCCATCTTCGGCGGAGAAGTAGAGACGGCCGTCGGCGGCGATGGGAGAGGCGCTGAAGCTGCCGCCCACGCTCACCCTGGCCCGGTAAATGCGTTCGCCGCTTTGGGCGTCGTAGCAGGTCAGGCGTCCGTTGTTGGCGGTCAGGTAGAGCAGTCCCCGGTAGTAGAGAGGGGTCGGCATGTAGGTTCCGCCGCGGTCGTAACTCCAGGCCACATCCTTGCTTGAATCGGCGTCCTCGGGCAGCGTCAGGTCGCCCTCGGCGCCGGCCCGTACGGCGTAGATCGGACGCACCGGCGGATAGCCGGCCGTGACATAGACCATCTCCTGGCCAACGACCGGAGTCCCTACGATGATCTCGGAGTTGGGTCCCAGGCTCCACAACAGTTCGCCGTTGTCGGGGTTGTAGGCGCGGATGGTGGTGCCGTTGGTGATCAGTTCGTCGCGCTCGCCCAGGGTGGAGATGGTGGGAGTGCTCCAGGTAGGGATCTCGTCGCGATCGGTGCGCCAAAGCTGCTTGCCGTCGGAGAGTCTGTAGGCGGCCACATAGCTCTGGTCGTGGACGTCCACCTGCACGATGACCCGGTCTTTGTAGATGATCGGCGAGGAGGCGAAGCCCCACTGATAGCTGCGGTCATAGAACCAGCCGCTGTCCATTAGCCCCAGGTCTTTCTTCCACAGCAGTTGACCCTCCATATCGTAGACGTAGAGTCCCTCGGAGGGGAAGACGGCGGCCACGTGCTTGCCATCGGTGGCGGGGCTGGGATTGGCCTGAGAAGACTTGAGGTGGCGCTTGCCTTTGGGAGGCCCCTCAGCGGCGACCCGTTCCCATATCTTGTCGCCCGTCTTGAGATCGAGACAAAGGACTTTCCAGGTGTGAACGGAGAGGTCATCGACCGATTCCACGTCGCCGTAGAGTCCGGTTCGAAAAGTCGCATCGCCCGAGGTGCTGACTGCCGTGGTGACGAAGACCCGGTCGCCCCAGATGACGGGGCTGGAGTTGGCGATTCCATCCACCGGTGTCTTCCAGAGAATGTTCCGGTCGTCTTTAACGCTCCACTGCAAGGGAACTCCCTGGCCGTCGGCGACGCCCGACGCTCCCGGCCCGCGAAAGGAAGGCCAGGGACGCGCCTCGTCGCGGACGACCGGCTGCTGGCCGGAATCATCGTCCTCCATGGGGGCGTCATCCGTTTCTTCCTCTGCCGGGGAACTTTCGGCCGTGTCCTCCTCGGCCAGGTCGCTGCGGCGCAAGGTCATCCGGTTGGAGCCTTGAAGGACATTGACTCCTTCCACCATGCCGGCCCGACCGAAGAAGGTCGCCTCGATCCCTGTCATCTCCACGCCCTGGAAGCGGTCTTCCGCCACCGGACGCAGCGTCAGCGGAGGCTGTCCCGGAGGCCGGGCGATGAGGACGCCGTCGCCGGCCGACACTTCTATCGTGGTGCCGCCGGCTTCCGCCGTGTAGCTTCCCGCGTAGCTGTGCAGCTTTTCGGCGTCGACGGGATAGGATTCCAGCGGGGGCAGTTCTTCGGCCGCGGCGCGCAGCAACTCGATGATTTCGTCGTTCTTTCCTCGTTCGGCGGCGGCCATCCCCCCGCGGATCTCAGAGGGTTTCAGCTTGCCGCTTTTCAAGGCCGCCTCGACCAGCGCCTTGTTGCTGCCGCGAATGCCGAAGGTGAGCGCCATGGCCACGTTCTCGGCTTTGCTGTCGATCAGCAAAAGCGCGACCTCCCGGTGCCCCTTGCTGAGCGCCCAGGTCAGCGGCGTGGTGCTGTAGAAGCTGTCGGTGACGTTGGGATCGGCGCCTCTTTCCAGCAGCAGGCGGACGGCCTCCAAGTGCCCTTTGTCGGCCGCGAAATGCAGAGCCGTCGAGTTGTAGCGCGTGGTGGAGTTCACATCGACGCCCTTGTCCAGGAGGCGGCTGAGTGTTTCGGTATCTCCTTGTCGGGCGGCTTCAAACCATTCCTCAAGGGACGATGTTGCAGGTTGCTGGGCCGACAGGACGGCCGTCCAGAGCAGCACGATGAGCAGGGCGAGTCGTTTCTTCAATGTTCTTCCTCCAAAAGGCTCTTACCAGGTTGCCGAAAAGTCTACCCAAAGATCTCGTATTGTGCCTCGCCGGCGGGGCTGACGGCCAATCAAGTTTCTTGTCATCCGCACCGTTTGCTCGAAGGTGCTGACGGGTGAAGAAACTGTTGCCAAGTCAACATGCCTTTACAATTCGATTGACCGCCTAGTGGTTGTCATATTATGCTTTAGGGTGAGAGCAAAAGCTGCCTGGCCGAATACTCCTTCCCTAAATCCCGTCAGTGCGGGACTTCTCGGTCGGGCAGCTTTGATTTAGACACCTTCAAGGCCTGCTTTCTTCCCGCCCTCGCGGCCGTTATTGACCGTGAGACCCCCCAAAGCTACCATTCTTGAGAATGAATCGGCGGCTGGGACCGTAGAAAGAAGCGCTGTGGCGATTTTACCTCGGGGAATTTCATCGACCGCCTCCCGGGTCTGGGCGGTTTTGCTGTTGGGAGCGCCCTTGGCTTTAGCGGGCGGTATCTGGCTGCAGTATCGAATTGCCGAGGCTCAAGACTTCACCTTCACCGTCGATTACGGAGAATCGATTCGGCTGGCTCAAACGCTGGCGGCCGGGAAAGGACTCGATACCTCCGAATGGACCACCTTCTCAGCGGCGACGGGCGATCAGGATCTGCATCACTACTATCGCCTGGATGACGCCCCTTGGCGGACCGAGTTGCGCCGGATTGCGCCGGAGGCTCGCATCCGGGTGCTGCAACACCGACCCGAGGAAGACGGAGCCGTCGGGATATTCGAGTCCTACTGGAGTCCACGGGGAAATCCCTTGGGCTTTCTTGTGCGGGACGCCAATTCTGCTTCCCCGTCCGATTCCTCTCCGCAAGCCGACCTGCAAGCCGCTCGACAGGCTCTTCAAGAGCGCCAACTGGGGGCGCTGGTGGGTGACTGGGGAGAACCCGAGACGTCGACCGTCCGCCGCGGGGCCCGCAGCCATCGCCGCTATGTGTGGAAGGCATCCCCTCAACCCGCTCCTGAGTTCATCCTGGAAGTGGACATTGAAGTGTGGGAGGGGGAAGTCGTCGGCGACGTGGTGGAGGGGTCGCTGAAGGAAGAGTTCGTGGAGGCCAACCTGCAGGCCTACAGGTGGCATTCGGCCGTCTCTTGGGGACTCTTTTGGATCATGGTCGTCATCATGGCCTTCTACGCCGCCGTCCGCTATGCGCGCAGGGCTCAGCAGAAGGAGCTGTCGCATGCCAGGGCCTTGACGATCGCCGCCATCCTTGCCGTCTGCTATGTGGCCATCGTGCTGCTCAACATCTTCGACACCATCGGCATGGCTGTGGTGGAAGCGCCCTGGTGGCTGATGTGGATCATTGTGCCCGGCACCGTCCTTTCCTATGGCTTGTTCGGTCTGCTGGTGGGTGGCGCCTGGGCGGCGGGCGAAGGAGATGTGCGGGAGCGACACGCCGGCAAATTGACTTCTTGGGACGCTTTGGTGACAGGACGTTTCTTCTCCCGCAACGTGGCGCTGGCCTATCTCTGGGGCTTCGCCTGCGGGGCCTGGCTGCTGCTAGGAGCGACTTTGCTTCAGAGCGCCTTCTGGGGCGCCCCCCAACTGGGCGAATCGATCGAGCACATGGTGACGCTCTTTTTCTCTCGCATGCCCTGGCTCTTCACCTTCGTCTCGCCCTGGGTTTCAACCTTGCCTCTTATGGTCACCACCTTGCTGCTGCCCATTTCCATCAGCTCAAAGTTTCGCTCCGAGCGGCTGCGGCGCATCGCCTTCGGCCTCATGGCCGTAACTGGATCGCTTCTGATGGGATTGCTGGTCCATCCGGTTCCCGCCGGCTGGTTGACGACTCTGCTCTTGGCCGCTGTGCTGGTCTTTTTGTGGCACACCACCGATTTGCTGACGGCGGCCGTAGCCGCAGCGACCTATTCCTTCCTGCGCTCCTTGATCATCGTTGGCAGCGGGACTGACTTCACTTCCGGGATCACCACCGTGTCGGCTGTCCTGATTGCTCTGACACTGCTGATTGAGGGCTATTTCGCTTTTCGGGGGCGCGTCCTCAGCCAGGATGAGGTCCGTCCTCTCTACGCCCGCCACGCCGAACAGAGACAGGCCATGCAGGCAGAAAAGGAAGCCGCCCGCGAAGCCCAGTTGGCCCTGGCCCCCCGCCAGACGCCCTCTTTGCCGGGCGTGGGTGTGGCCGCCGCCTGCCAGCCGGCCAGGACGGTGGGAGGCGACTTCTACGATTTCTTCTTGCGGGCCGGCAACCGCCTGGGCATCCTGTTGGCCGAAGGGGGCGGACGCGGGCTCTCATCAGCTCTTTCCATCGCTTATGCCAAGGGGCTGTTGCTGCCTCTCCGCGACGAGTCGCTCTCTGCCTCCGAAGTGCTGCGGCGGGTGCTTCCCGGACTGCACCCCTATCTGGAAGGTGGCGAGATGGGCATCCTCTACGCCGTGGTCGACTCCAGCGCGGGACGCTTTGATTTCGCCCGCTACGGGGACTATCCGCGCCTCCTGCGCTGCCGCTCCGCCTCCAGCCTCGAGGTTCCCGAAACGGCATCGCGGCTGCGCTTGCCGGGAGAGCACTCGCCGCTCACCATCCGCCATGGGACCTTCGACCTGCGCCCGGGCGAGAAGATCTGCTGCTTCACCGACGGCATCGCGGAAGTCCTTGAGGCTTCTCAAAGCGGGATGGCCGAAGAATGGATTCGCAGCTTTCTCGTCTCGCGCGGCGATGACAGCGCCGAGGAGATTCAGGAGGCCCTGCTGGGCGCTCTCAAGGTCAAGGCCCGAAAGGCCAAGATGAACGGCGTCGAGGACGACCTGTCGTCGGTCATTCTTCACTTCGAGCGACGGGAGCAGGGCAGCGTTCAGCCCTACGCCGAAGAGGAGGTGGCATGAAGCGTCTGGGCTGGATCACGCTGGCGGCGCTGGCCGGAGTCGCCCTTTATGGGCTGCTTTTTGCCCGCTATGAGTCGGCGCTGCAGTGGCAGGTTTCCATCGACCGCCGTCAGGCCATCCAGCGGGCTTACGAGACGGCGGCCCAACTGGGCATCGAGGCCGGTTCCTGGACGGCGTCATCGTCGGTCTTCGACAGCGAGTCGGGCCGGCTCTTCCAGCGCCGCCACGGCAACCACGAGCTGGCCCGCTACATCCATCCCCTGCAGTACGAGGTACGTCTGGACGATCCCGACTCCCAAGACTTCTTTGAGATGAACCTGGCCCCCAACGGTGAGTTGCGCCTCTTCAGGCTGACCCGCCCCACTCCAGAAAAGAGCGACGAAGGCGGTTCCATCGGCATCAGCGCCGATTCGGGTGGCGGCGTCGACGTCGAAGTCGACGGATCCGAAGAATCCCGGCAGGAGGACGAGGAGCCTCCCGCGGTGTCGCCCGAGGTTCGCAGCCTAGCCCGCCAGACCTTGGAGTATCTTCTGGCGGGGCTCAGCAGCGCCGATCTTGAGCTTGAAGAACCTCCCGCCTCGCGCCGCGGGGGTTTTCGCTTCCGCTGGACGGCCCCCGAGCAGGAAGGTGAGCCGGGGCGTCTCGAGGTGGAGGTCACGGTCGGCGCCGAGGAAGCCTTGGAAGGAGGCGTCGGAATCGATTTCTCGGAGGACTTCGAGAGTTTGCGGGATGACTTTGACTCGGGGGTGGAACTTTACACCGCTGCCGTGGGGCTGCTGGCCACCGTGCTCTTCCTGGCGGGGGCGGTCTTTCTTCTTCTCGGGTGCCTCAACCGCGAGATCCACTACCGAACCATCCTCAGCGCCCTTTTGCTTGTCGGCGTCATCCACCTGATTGCCTACTATCCCTCTGGAGCCTTGGACGCCCAATATGTGGATGGAGAGGCCTTGTGGGAAATCGTATTGCAGCAGGGACTGGGCATCATTTTCGTGGCGGGCGGATTTCTCTTCTGCGTGTGGGGACCCACCTACATGTTGGGCATCCGAAAACGGCCCTTGCCCTTGGTGTCGGCCGATCTGTTTCTGCGCGGACGCTGGCTGGCACGACCGCTGGGAGAGGCCCTTTTCGCCGGAGTGGTCCTGGGCCCCGCCTTGGCCGCTTTGCCCTACCTCGCCAAGGCCCTGATGCCCTCGGCGATGCTGACTCCCCCGAATGTCGAAGGCTGGGCCGGGCCCATGCTGTGGACGGGCGCTTTTGACCTGATGGAGGTGCGCGGGCTGGGTTGGGTGGCCTTCCTTTACGGGCTCTGGTATTCGCTGATGGAGGCCTTTGTCAAACATCCCCTCATCAGACGCTCCGCACAGGTTGTGATGGCCATCGCCTGCCTGGCCTCCATGCCCGTCAATGCGCCTCTGACGGCGGCCTTGCTGGCCGGGGGGCTGATCGCAGTGGCGGCTGACCTGATCTATCACCGCCTGGGATTGCTTTCCGTTGTGGCGGTCTTTCTCTCGGCTTACGCTGTGCGCCAGGGAACGGCCTTGCTGGGACAGCCCTCCGCCCATCTGCAAGAGCAGGGAATGTGGACCCTTTCCGCCCTGGGGGCTTTGGCCCTGAGCGGTTTGCTGGTGGCCCGTCTGGGCCGTCCCGTCGACCTCTCCAGCGAAGCCCGCAGGCGTCTGGCGGACTCTCAACGCCTGCAGCGCCAGAGGCGGGCCGAACGCGACAAGCTTTTGGCCGAGTTCTCGGTGGCTCAGCGGGCCCAGCAGATGATGCTTCCCGAGAACCCGCCTCATATCAAGGGCTATCAGTTGGCGGGAATTTGTCAGCCGGCGCGCGAGGTGGGAGGCGACCTCTATGATTTCTTGCCCTTGTCCGGAGGCCGTTGGGTCGTGACGGTGGCCGATGTCGCCGGCAAAGGCGTCGGCGCGGCCCTCTACATGACGCTGACCAAGGGATTGCTGACCTCGGTCAGCGAGCAGAGCAGCGAACCGTTCGAAATCGTCAGGCGCGTCAATCAGCATTATTTCGCAAGCGTCCAGCGCAACCGGTTTGTCACCTTGGCGCTGGCGGCCCTCGACCCGCAAAGCGGCCGCGCCCGCTGCGCCCGGGCCGGGCACAACCCCGTCATCTGGAGGAGGGCCCGCCGCGACGAAACAGTCACTTTGAACACTTCCGGACTGGGGCTGGGACTGGTCGACAGCCACTACTTTGACCGCAGCCTGGCGGTCGAGGAAATCGAGTTGGAACCGGGCGACGCACTCTTCTTCTACTCCGACGGAATTCCTGAGGCCATGAACCGGCGGCGCCAGGAGTACGGCGATGAACGGCTGCGCCAACGCATCGCCGACACCGACGGCATGAGCGCCTCGGCATCCATGCACCACATCCTGGAAGACGTGAAGCGCTTCGTCTCAAGCCATCCGGCCAGCGACGACGTCACTTTGGTGGTGTTGCGCCGTGAGGAGCGCAGGACCGGTTCCGCCCAGGTCGCTTCGCAGGCGGAAATCCTTTACACTGAAGAGCTTTCGGAACAAGCCGGTTAGGGAGCAAGAATGGCCGATTCATTTCACGTCGAGAAAAGCAGCGAGGGAGAAATCGCGGTCCTGCAAGTTGAAGGCTACCTGGATGCCCACACCGCCCCCGACTTCGAGAAAGCCCTGGAGGACGAGATCGCCAAAGGCAAATACAAGATCATCGTCGACTGCCGCAAGCTCGACTACATTTCCTCGGCCGGGCTCGGCGTCTTCATGGGATTCGTGGAGGAGGTCAGGGATCAATCGGGGGACATCAAGATCTGCGGCCTGATTCCGAAGGTCCGCCAAGTCTTCGAACTGCTGGGCTTTCAACAGCTTTACCATATCGAGGACGACCGCCAAGCGGCCTTGAAGAAATTCCAGGAATCGCCAACGTGGGAGGGCTGAAGATGGCCGCGATCCAAAAGAAGTTTCTGCTCCAGTTCCCATCCTCCACCGAGAACCTGGCCATGGTCAGAGCCTTTTTGGAGAACATCGGCAAGCAGGCCGGGATGGCCGAGGATGAGGTGGCCAAGATTCAGTTGGCTGTGGATGAGGCCTGCAGCAATGTGATCGAACATGCCTATGGTCACGACAAAAGCAAAGAGGTTCTGATCGAGGTTTCCTACGACGACGCCCAGTTGAAGATCTCCATCGTAGACCGGGGACGCGGCTTCGATCCCGACAGCGTGGAACCCCAGCAACTGAAGGAGTTGGCGGCCCGCAGACAAACCGGGGGATTGGGCCTGACCCTGATCCGCACCTTGATGGACGAAGTCCACTACGACATCGTGCCCGGTGAGAAGAACCAGATCCGGCTGATCAAGCATTTCGTCAAATAGCTCAACCCAGGACCCGGGCCCATGAAGGCTTCTCTCAGCGCATCCCTACTGGAATCCCTGCTGGAATCGGCGCAGTTGCTGCACGCCTCCCTGGAGCTGGAGCATCTGCTCAAGCATCTGCTGCGAACCATCATGGGGCGCCGGCTGATCAGCAAAGGACTGATAGCCGTCTCTCAGGGCCGCACGCTGCGCTTGGCGCTGGTCCGCGGCGCCGCTTCGCTGCAGAGCGGCGATCCGTTTGATGAAGGAGCGGCCCGAGAAGCCGGAATCGACGAGTTTCATGAAATCGAGGCCGACGGCGAGCAGGTCGGCGTGGTGGGGTTGGCCAGGGGATTGCGGCCTGTCGACGAGTCCGAGCAGGCTTTTCTCGACGCCCTGTTGGGCATCGCCGCTTCCGGCATCCGCAATGCCCGCTCCCATGCCGAGACCCGCCGTCTCAATAAGGACCTGGAGCGCAGAGTGCAGGACTTGCGCACCCTGCTGGAAATGGTGCAGAGCCTGACCTCGACACTCGATCCCGAGCACGTCGCCCGGCTTCTGGCCCTGACCTTAGCCGGACGCTGGGGCGTCAGCCGCTACTTTGTCATGGCCCATAAACAAGGCCACCCTCCCATCCTGCGCAGGCGGGGCATGGACCCTCCTCCCTTCGAACTGCTTGAGGAGGGGTTGCAGGATGTTTCTCGCGCGGTTCGGGCCTCCGATGTGCCCTCCCCGAAGCTGCGCAAAGTTCTCGCCGACCTGCAAGCTGAAGCGGTGTTTCCTTTGCGCACCTCGGAGGAACTGCTGGGAGCCGTGGTGCTGGGGCCGCGTCTGGGGAACCTTCCCTATGACCAGGCCGACCTGGAGTTCGGGTCGGGATTGGTGGGCCAGTCGGTGGTGGCTTTCGAGAACGGATGGCACTTCACCGAGACGGTGGAAAAGCGCAAGATGGAGCAGGAGCTGGGAGTGGCGGCCGGCATTCAGCAAGACCTCTTTCCCCAGTCGTTGCCCGAGTTGAAGGGATTCGAGACGGCCGCCTACAGCCGTCCTGCCCGCCAGGTGGGTGGAGACTACTACGATGCCCTGCCTCTGGGAGACCCCGATCCCGAGTCGCCCTATCTCTTTTGCGTGGCCGACATATCCGGCAAAGGCGTGCCCGCCTCGCTGCTCATGGCCAACATCCAGGCCACCTTGAGGGCCCTGCTCTCAACCGAGTTGGAGCTGGTGGAACTGGTCACCCGCACCAGCGCACTGCTCTATGCCACCACTCCCGGCAACAAGTACGCCACCGCCATTCTGGTGCAGATCGACCCCGCCGATTCTCGCGTCCGCTGCGTCAACGCGGGACACAACGACGGCATCCTTCTCAAGGCTGACGGGTCTTGCGAGCACTGGAAGTCGACGGGTCCGCCGGTGGGGCTGATTCCCAACATCCCCTTTAGCTCCGCCTCCTTCGAGATGGCTCCGGGGGATCTGCTGGCCCTCTACTCGGACGGAGTCGTGGAGGCCCACAACAGCCAGGAGGAGGAATTCGGTGAGGAGCGCTTCGAAGAGGTCCTGCGCGAGCAGGCCCGATCGCCCTGCGAAAGCATTCTTGAACGCGTCTATCAGGCGCTGGACGCCTTCGCCGGCGATCAGCCTCAGCACGACGACATTACCTTGATGCTGATCCGGCGCACCTGAGCGACCCGCGGTCGAACTCCCAACCGCCGGTCTCCAACTCACGAGTACCACGACCCCACCTACACTTGGGATGCGGTTGTCGCTTGGTGCAAACGGCGGTCCCATGCTCGAGCCTGTTAAGATCATGAGTGTGAGGAGCCTTATGAATCTCTCTCTATTGTTGTTGGCCGCCCTTACCTTTGGGTCCTGCGGCGGACCCGCCTTGCAGACCGATTCGATCAGCGAAGGCGAACAAGAGAGGCGGCGCCAGGCCATGGTCGAAGAGCAGTTGGCATCGCGCGACATCACCTCGCGGCCGGTGCTGCGGGCCATGAGCCGCGTGCCGCGCCATCTTTTCCTGCCCGAGCCCTTGCGCGGACAGGCCTATCGCGACGGACCCCTGCCCATTGGGCACGGGCAAACCATCTCTCAGCCCTACATCGTAGCCCTGATGACTCAGCACCTGCAGATCAAGAAGGGACAGAAGGTCCTTGAAATCGGCACGGGCAGCGGTTACCAGGCCGCCGTGCTGGCCGAGATGGGAGCCGAGGTGTTTACCATCGAGATCATCCCCGAACTGGCCCGTCAGGCTGAGCAAATTCTGAGCAGGCTGGAGTACGGAAACGTCCACGTGCGGGCCGGAGACGGCTACGCCGGCTGGCCGCAGGAAGCTCCCTTCGACGCCATCATCGTCACCGCCGCCCCCGAAGAACTGCCCCAGCCCCTGGCCGGGCAACTGGCCGAGGGCGGACGTCTGATCATTCCCGTAGGACCCACCTATGGAGTCCAGTCGCTGCTTCTTTACCGCAAGAAGGAGGGGAAGTTGGTCAAGACCGATCTCGGGGCGGTTCGGTTCGTGCCCTTTACTCGCAAGGACGATTCCCCGCCGCCCTAGTGCCGCCGGTCATACATTCTGAGCCGGGACCCTCCGTTCTTGTCCCTGACAGGGACAGATTCGCTAGCCCAGGGTCAGCCCCGGCCAGCGTAGCGAGACGGCGGCGCCACCCTGGGTTTAAGACGGCAGGGGTCCGAATGCTGAAAGCGTGGAATAACGCGACAGGGTGGCTCAAAACTTCTGACGCACTGCACTAGCCCTGCGCTGTGGCCTGGGGCTGAGCCTGGGGGCGCGGCTGGGTCACGGCATCCCATAGGCGCCGTGCCATTTCTTCTTTGCTCATCAGCTCCCAGCGGGTCAGCGAGCCGTCGGCGCCCAGCAGCAGGGCCCGGTTGTCTGGGGAAGCGAAGCCCGCGTCCTGGGAGAGGATGTCGTTGGCCACGATCCAGTCCAGGTTCTTCTCGCGCAGCTTGCGCCGGGCCTCCTCTTCCAGGTCCTCGGACTCGGCGGCGAAACCCACCATCACCTGGCCCGGTCTCTTGGCGTCGGCCAGGGAAGCCAATATGTCGCTGGTCCGCTTCAGTTGCAGGCTGCTCTGATCTGGCTGCGAGGACTTCTTGATTTTCTGGCGGCTGGGCTGGGCGGGAGTGAAATCGGCCACGGCGGCGGCCATCACCACAAAGTCGCTTTGGCCCGAATGAGCAGCCATGGCATGGGCCATGTCACGGGCCGAACGGACTTCGATACGCTCCACCCCCTCGGGTTGGGGCAAGGAGGTGGGACCTGAAACCAGCGTCACAATAGCCGAGCGGCGGGCGGCCTCGCCAGCCACGGCATAGCCCATGCGTCCCGAAGACCTGTTGGAGATGAAACGCACGGGGTCGATGTCTTCCACCGTAGGGCCGGCGCTGACCAGCACTTTCTTACCCCTCAGCGAGCCGTCGCCGCCCAGGCGCTTCAGCGCCGCTTGCACGATTTCCTCAGGTTCGGCCAGCCGCCCTTCTCCCACTTCGCCGCAGGCCAGATAGCCTGATCCCGGCTCGATGATCTCCACGCCCCGCTCCCGCAGGACGCTCAGGTTGTGCCGGGTGGCCGGGTGCCTCCACATCTCCACGTTCATGGCAGGCGCCAGAATCACAGGCGTCTGGGTCGAAAGGTAGAGGGTGGAAAGAAAGTCGTCGGCGATGCCGTGGGCGAACTTGCCCAGGCTGTTGGCGGTGGCCGGAGCCACCAGCAGCAGGTCGCTGCGGCGGGCCAGGGCGATGTGCTCGATGTGGGCCGAAGAATCGTCCCACAAGCTGCCCGCCACCCGGTGCCCGGAAAGCTTCTCCAGCGTCAGCGGGCCCAGGAACTTCTGGGCAGAGCGGGTCATCACCGGAAAGATCTCCGCGCCCTCTTTCTGCAGAAGGCGCAGGATCAGGGCCGACTTGTAGGCCCCGATGCAGCCGGTGACGCCCAGGATGATCTTCATTCTTTTTCGCCGCTCTCCTCGGCGGCCTCCTCAGCGGCCTCTTCCACCACCGCCTCTTCGACCGCGGCTTCCTCATCGTCCTCCAGAATTTCGAACTCGATCAATTCCTGGGCCACTTCCTTGATGGCGATGGTATGCGGTTTGTGTCCGCGCGACTGGGCGGGCTCCAGTTTGCTGGGGGCGCCGTTGAGCAATTGCTTGGCCCGGGCGGCGGCCACCAATATGAAGCGGAACTTGCTGTCGAAACTTTCGGGCATCCGAATCTGTTGCATGATTCTCCTCAGGGTCTTAACGTGCGGCCGTCTTTTCTTCAAAAGTGCGGCAGATGCGGCCGGCGGCTTCGCGCCGACGCGCCGATCCGCAGCGGACCGCCAAAACTATAGATCTTAACTCATCCTGCGATTTTTCCAAATCGTCGTTGATGATGAGGTACTGGTAGCGGTCGTGATGAACGATCTCCTGGGCCGCAAGGGAAAGGCGGCGTTCGATTTCGTTGCTCCCGTCCAGCCCGCGTCTGCGCAAGCGCTCGCGCAGGACCTCAAAGGAGGGCGGGAAGACGAAAATCAAGACTGCTTCAGGAATTTGCCGCTTGACTTGGAGCGCGCCCTGCACGTCGATGTCGAGCAGGACGTCGCGTCCCCGCTCCAGCTTGGCAAGCACGAACTGGCGGCTGGTGCCGTAGTAGTGGTTCCCGTAGACGCGGGCGAACTCCAGGAAGGCTTGCTCAGCGATCATCCTCTCGAATTCGTCCAGCGAGACGAAAAAGTAGTCAACGCCGTGCTCTTCGCCCTGGCGGGGCTCCCGGGTGGTATGGCTGACCGAGAACTCCAGCCCCGCCACCGAGCCGAGCAATCCTGTGGCCAGAGAGGTCTTGCCGGCGCCCGAAGGCGCCGAGATGACAAAAAGGGTGCCGCGCTGGCTCTCACTCGACATTCTGGACCTGCTCCCTGATGCGCTCCACTTCCGTCTTGGCCTCGAGCGCCAGCTCCGACAGATTGGCTGCCTGCGACTTTGAAAGAATCGTATTGCTTTCCCGGTTCAGCTCCTGGCACAAAAAGTCCAGACTCTTGCCGATGCTGGCGTCTTCCACCTCGATTTGCTCAGCGAAGCGTTCGAGATGGCGGCGCAGGCGGGTGATCTCCTCCGAGATATCCGCCTTCTCACAATAGTATAGGATCTCCTGGGCCAGGCGTGTGGGATCGACGGGCTGGTCCTGGGCCATGCGCTCCACCCTTTCCGTCAGTTTTTGCCGATAGTGCTCCCGTACGGCCTCGCTTTCCTTCTCGATGTCGTCGACCCATCGGCTCATGCGCCGGAGCCTTTCCTGCAGGTCTCGCTTGAGGGTCTCCCCTTCGCTTTGCCTCTCGGCCACCACTTGCTGCAAAGCCTCCTGCACGGCCTCGACGATGCGCTCCTCCTGCTCCCGCTCCTCCAGGTCTTGTTCCCTGGAGATGAGCACGCCGGGCATGCCCAGCAGCGTGCTCAGTTGCAGAGTCCCTTCCACCCCCTGGGCCCCGGCCCGGCGGGCGATGGCCAGGTAGTTCTCTACCAGCGGCTCGTTCAATTGATACTGGTCGAGAGCCTTGGAGGTGACGTTGAGAAAAATCTCCACGCGTCCTCTGCGCAGGTCGGGTTGAACGCTTTTTTTGATGGCGTTTTCCAGACCGGCCAGTTCTTTGGGAAGTCGTGGCGCGATGTCCAGGAAACGTCCGTTGACGGTCTTGATGTCGACCACGATTTCCAGGTCGCCCCCGCTGCGGACGGCGTGTCCATATCCGGTCATGCTGCGCATGCTTGCTTCCTCGCTTCCTAGGTTTCAAACTGCAGTTCGTAAAGACGGCGATAGGCGCCGCTTTCCTGCATGAGCTTGTCGTGAGCGCCCCGCTCCAGGATGCGGCCCCGCTCCATCACGATGATCTCGTCAGCGCTGCGCACGGTTGAGAGGCGGTGGGCGATCACCACCGCCGTGGAAGTGCGCATGAGACGCTCCAGGGCTTTCTGTATCAGCAGTTCCGACTCGCTGTCCAGCGAAGAGGTGGCTTCATCGAGTATCAATATGGGAGCTTTCTTCAAGACCGCACGGGCGATGGCCAAACGCTGACGCTGCCCTCCTGAAAGGCGCTGCCCCTGCTCCCCGATGACCGTGTCGTAGCCTTGGGGGAGCTCTTCGATGAAATCGTGAATGTAGGCGGCGCGGGCCGCTTCCATCACCTCCTGAAGTGGACGCTCGGGGTGTCCGTAAGCGATGTTGCTGCGGATGCTGTCGTTGAAGAGAAAGGTGTCCTGAGTCACCATGGCCACTTGGGTGCGCAGCGATTCCAAGGTGACCTGCCGCAGGTCCTGCCCGTCGATCAGCACCGCTCCCGAGGTGGGATCGTAAAAGCGCCCGATCAGCCCCGCCAAAGAGGTCTTGCCGGCCCCGCTGCTGCCCACCAAGGCCACGCTTCGGCCTTTGGGGATCTCCAGGTCGATGCCGTCCAAAGCCGGACGCTCCGTCTGGCTGTAGCGAAGTGAGACCTGGCGGAAGACGATGGAGCGCTCGATGGGGGGCAGCCGCCGGGCTCCCTCGGACTCCTTGACGTCGATGGGGGTGTCGAGCAGGGCGAAGACGCGCGAAGAAGAGGCGAAAGCCTGTTGGAAGTGGAGGTGCATGCGGGAGAGCTTGCGGATGGGGTCGTAGAGGCGGAAAAGGGCCACGATGAAAGCGGCCAAGGAGCCGATGGTCAGTCCGTCGCGGGCCGAAACGGCGTAGCCCGCATAGAGCAGCAGCGGAGCGAAGGCCAGATAACCGATCAGCTCCATCAGCGGCGAACTGAGAGCGCTGATCTTGGCTACGCCCATGTTGTTGCGGACCAGCTTGCGCAACATGCCGTCGAAGCGCCGCTGCTCATAGTCTTCCATGGCGAACGCTTTGACGATGCGTTGTCCGGCGATGGTCTCCTGAAGAGCTTGGGAAATGTCGGAGAGGTTTTGCTGGCTGCGCTGGGCCACTCCCCGCAGGCGCCGGCCCATCAGCAGCGTGATCCACAGCACCGGCGGAGCCAGAATGAACATGGCCAGCGTCAACACCCAATCGATATAAAGAAGAATGCCCAAAAAGACCAGCAGAAGCATGCTCTGACGGGCGAAGTCGGTCAGGGTGCGGCTGACCGTTTCCTGAATCCGCTCGGTGTCGGTGATGACCCGGGCCATGATCTGTCCGCTGGCCTGACGGACGTAAAAGGCCATCGACTGGCGCAGCAGACGCTGGTGCAGGCGGCTGCGCAGAGTGGCTACGATCTTTTGTCCCACGTAGCTCATCGAGACTTCGGAGGCATAAAGGAAGACACCCTTGAAAAGGGCAAAGAGGATCAAGAGGAGCGGAATGCGGGTGAAGGCGTTGTCCTCGATGCCCAGCCAGCGGTTGATGGACGAGAAGGAACCCTGCGCCATTCCCTGCGGCGCTCCCTGCCAGTAGTTGAAGATGGGCTCCAGCATGGCCACGATCAACCCTTCCAGCAAGGCGCTGATGACCAGCAGCAGAAGCGACAGCAAGAGCAGAGGCAGATAAGGACGAATATAAGGAAAAAGCCTCCGCAGATCCCGCATGGGCCTACAGTCTAACCGCTTTGGCCCGGGAAGGCGACGGCCCGGCAGGAAAGATGAGCCGCCGGCCGGACTTTCCAAGGAGCCGACCCAGTCTATAATGACGGCTGAGTGCGAGACGAACTGCTCATTCTGCCCTTTCTGCTGACGGCGGCGGTACTCACCTACCTGGGACGCGATCTTTGGGTCGGGTCGGCAGTGGCCGGACAAGCTCTCACCTTCGCCGCAGTAACCGGGGGAGCGCTGCTGGTGCTGTTGCTGGCCAGGGTGCGCCGCGATCTGCGCGATTCCCGCCTGCAACTAGCCCGCAAGGAAGCCGAATTGAACTTCGCCCGCGAGGTGCAGAAGGCGCTCTTCCCCAAGACCTATCCCCAGGGGCGGGGACTGGCCTTTCACGGCGTATGCATTCCCGCCCAGTTCATCAGCGGGGACTATTTCGACGTGCTCGAATTGCCCGACGGAAGGCAAGTCTTCGCCTTGGCCGACATCAGCGGCAAGGGAGTATCAGCCGCCATCCTGATGGCCAACCTGCAAGCCCTGCTGCGCCGGGAGGCGCGTAACGGCGAACGGCCCGACGAACTTTGCTGGCGCCTCAACAACCACTTTTGGGAAGTGTCTCCACCGGCCAGTTTCGCCACCTTCTTCTACGCCGAGTGGGATCCGGTCGGGCGCCGTCTCCATTACGTCAACGCCGGACACAACCGCCCCATGCTCTTCAGCGGAGATAAAGTCAAGCGATTGTGTGAGGGAGGGTTGCCGCTGGGGATCTTTCCTGAGAGCCGCTACAACACCGGCAGCGTGGAGCTGCAGCGCGGAGACCTGCTGCTGGTTTACTCCGACGGGGTCAGCGAGGCCGGCTTCAGCCGGGAGGAGTTCGGGACTGCACGCATCCGTCAGGCGGTAGGTCAGGCCGGCTCAAGGGATCCGGTCCAGGTCATTGAGCGGATATTGAGCGAGGTGCGGCGCTTCGCGGAGGACGATCAGCACGACGACATGACTTTGCTGGCGGTTTCGGCCGTGGCGGTCTCACCCACGGAAGAAGAGACGGGTCAGTCCAGGGGGGAGAGGGTGCTTCATGAGAATCAACGCTAAGACTTTCACCCAACACGTGCGCCTGGCCGGCCCCTACCTGGGCATCCTCACCCTGGTCTGGCTGTTGCGCATGCTCGCCTATGCCGCCGGACTGCCCTTGAACTGGGTCGAAGTCATCAGTCTCTCGGTGGCGGTGGAAGTCTGCACCGTGCTGGCGGTGGTTCAGATTCACGTGAGCGAGTGGGGATCCTACAGCAACATCGTAGTCGTGGCTTTTCTGCTCAACGCCTGGTCCCAGCTTCAGATCGCCCTGGCCATAATCTTTACCATGGTAACCGGCGTGGGAACCGTCTACACCCATCCCAGCTACACGATTCCGCCCGGCGGCGGGGAGCATTGGACCCATCTTTACGGCCAGCTCACCTTCGTACTGGGCTTCGGCACGATCTTCGCTTTGGCTTCCGGATGCCTGCTGCTTTTCCTGCTCAGGCTGTTGCTGCCCAACGCTCCTGCCGAGGATTGATTCAGCGCGGAGGAGAGGGACGCGGCGGGCGGGGCGGCAAGTTGCGCACCGGGCGGGTCGGCGGCGCCTGAGATGTAAGAAGCGGAGCCAGAGTCCTCCAGCCCAGCACGATGATGTTGCCGATATCGATGTCGGCAGGGCCGGGGCCGTTTCCGACCATTTCATTGATGAGTGCCTCGGGCAGTCCGTCCCCGTCCATGTCGCCGGCGGCAGCGCTGTAGCAGAGAGTGTCTCCCCGGTCTCCCGCAGCACTTCCGGAGGCGCCCAGGACCTCGGTTACGCGCAGGCCTTCGAGCTGGGCCAGTCCCTCGGGACTGGTGTCGATGAAGGACGGCCAGGCGCCCGCCTGTCCGTAGAAGATGTGGACCTTGCCGGCCGAGTTGCGCTCCTCTCCGTCGATGTGCACCGAGGCGGTGGGAGCCCCGATCAGCAGGTCTTGCCAGCCGTCTCCGTCGAAGTCGCCCAAGGCTGCCGTGTCGGATCCCAGGGCGCCTCCTTCAGGACCGATGATGCGGCTCAAGCGGATGTCCGGGGGCATTGCGTTGAGGGCGATTTGGCGTCCTTTCAGGGAGGCGGCATCAAAGAAGACCCAGCCCTCCCCCGTGAAGCCGATCGCCGCCAGATCGCCCACGTACAGGTCGGGCGCGCCGTCTCCGTCCAGGTCGGCGCCTGCCAGCAGCTCCTCTCCGAAGCTGACGCCGACCCCCTCGCCGTTGAGAACGGAGACAGGTCCAGGAGCCTCCTCCAGGGCGAAAGAATAGTCGTCGGGCCACAAGCCGGCAGGGAAGGACTCGTCCCACACGATGTAGCTAGCACCCCCCAGGACTCCGCCCTGCCCCAGACCGGCCCCGCTCAGGGAGGCTCCAGCCCGGTTGAGGGTGGCCGCCGCCAGCACTTCGGCGCGGCCGTTGCCGTCCAGATCGCCGCTCTGGCAAGTGGCCCCGAAATGGGCTCCGGCGGGCAGTCCGTCGACATGGATGCGGGCCACATGGCCCTGGAGACGCTGGGGAGGCGGAAAGATGTCGAGAACGCCCCCCGAAGACAGGTGGCTCCCCCCCCGCAGCACGTAGACGGCGCCCCGCCGGTCATCTTCCCGGTCGGCGCCCGCAACAAGGTCGTCGATGCCGTCTCCGTCCACGTCTCCATTGCGCATCCAGATCCCCAGCCGGGCTGCCGCTTGGGCGCCCTCGATACGTAACACTTCCACTCCCCCTGGCGGGGCGGCCAGGTCCAGCGTCTGCTGCTCGACGGCCATCTGGCGCAAGAGGGGAGTGCCATGCACAAGTACCAGGGCGCCGGCCTGCTGGCGCTGCCCGGAAGGCGAAAAGTCCTGGCAGCCGATGACCAATTCGCCCCTGGAGTCGCCGTTGAAATCCCCCATCCAGATGGAGTCCCCGCAGTGAGCCATTTGCTGGAGTCCGGCGATCCGGAGGATCCGAGGCGAGGGCATCGCCACCATGTCCTGACCCAGCGATCCGCTGCCGAAGATCAGGTAGACTTCACCGGCTCCGAAACGCTGCAGGGGGCCCGCCGTCATGTAAGCGAGGGCGAGGTCGTTGTGGCCGTCGCCGTCCAGGTCCTCTCCGCCCGCCACCGGGACGCCGAAGATGCCGACTCGGGAGTTTCCTGCCACGCCCGAGATGCGGGTCAGCAAGCCGATCTCGGTGGGGAGCCGGGCCAAGTCGAGTTGATGGACCGGGTTCTGTCCCACCAGCGCAGCCAGGGAGCAGAGGAGAAGCATTAAGGGAAAAAGGAGCCGCCCCCGGGTGAGAATGCGATAGGTCATGGTTAGGTCCTCAAGCCTCGTCTTGCCAGGTTCTGATGGCAGGAATTGTAACCCAGGGCGGCCCTTGCCTGGGGGGGACGGCACGGCTCAGGTTGTCAATATTAAAATTTTTTCCACTCAGCGTTGGTTTTGTGATACCATCCGCACCAGCGGACGGGGATAATCCGTCTGCTGGGCACGAGATCTATGACAATCAGGAATCCAGAAAGCCACTTAATTGCGGCTAATGCATATCGTGTTTGCGGTTGCATTCGCTGGGCGCCTGATGTACAATGGATCTCATGGGCGAGCCGGGAACTCTCCCATGCCAACCTCCCGGCACGTACCTGACAATTTGGGCACACGTTTCGCGAATGATCACCCTCCATGCCGGATCGGAGCGAAGCGCAAAGTTGATTGTAGGCAGAAGATGAACTCTGTGGACTTCTGTTGACATGCTTTGTGCGCTTCACATGGCATGCCTCAGCATTTTCCCCAGTTGGCTTCTCCCTACTTGACGGGCACCGAACTCAGACTCACAGAGTCCGCCAGGACCAGATCTTGATTCCTGGCGGTCGACCCGGAATCTGAGTCGCGTTGCGGTGCAAGGAAAACTGGCACTTCTTCGAAAATTGGAAATTTGGCGGCTATTGCTGACGGTCGTGCTTTGCCAAGAGACCGGTCGTCCCGGCACTCGGCTGATGCTGGGTTGACCGGGAGATAGGCAAGCGACGGCACATCCAAAAACGGCGAGGAGGCGTCAACCGTTGATTGCAGGATTTTGTTGGGCAACAAACTTCACTATGAGGGAGGAAAAACAATGATTAAGAGTACTTTTAGTCACAAGGCCGCCCTGATCGTGTGCGTCGTGGTCGGATTCTATCTGCTGCTCGGCTGAGCGCAGATGAGGATCGGCGGACGCTCGAAAAGCAACGCACGAAGCATTTAAGAAGCGGGACGGGAGACAGGGTGTCGGGACGGCATCTCCTCCACCCCAATGAGGAGGTTCGATTCGTTATGAAGATTAACTGGTTCACCAAAGCATCGATTGCATTTGTCGTTGTGGGGTTCTTTCTGTTCGTACCCCTGCTGGCCTTTCAGGCTTCTGCGGAGCCGCAGAACGCAGGCTCCGACAGCAAGGTTTCACCCCACGTATTCCATCAACTTGACCGCCTCCGCCTTCGCAGCGGCCGTGAGGCCAGCGTGGACGTTATCGTCATGAACAGGCCGGGCATCCGCCTGCGCAGCCTGCCCGCTCGAGCCCGCGCACTCTCCATCATCAACGGCTATCAGGCGCGCCTCACGGAGGGCCAGTTACGGGAGTTGGAACGCTCGGACGATGTCCACTTCGTGGCCTTGAATGCGGAAGTCCGCTCCACCCGCTCGGCCCGAGGCGACGTTCGCGACGAGAACCGCTCCTTCCTCAACCATATGGTTGAAACGGTGGGCGCGGATCGTACGGGACTGACCGGCCGCGGCGTCACGGTGGCCGTCTTCGACTCCGGCATTGCGCGTCATCAGGATCTCGCCGGTCGCATCATCGGCGGCGTCGACTTTACCTCGGGACGAGCCCGCGTCGGGTTGGACGGCTTTGATCCGTACGGCCACGGCACTCACGTTGCCGGCATCGTGGCCGGAAACGGCATGCTATCGGGCGGCTTTTATCGCGGCGTAGCGCCTGAGGCGAATCTGCTCGACGTCCGTATCTTGGATGAAGAAGGGATTGGCCGAATCGACGACCTAGTGGCCGCAATGCAGTGGGTGATCGACCACAAGGACGAGTTCAACGTCCGCGTCGCCAACCTGTCGCTCGGCGCCCCGCCCCTGCAGCCGGCCGATCAAGATCCCCTTTGCCTGGCTGTCAGAGCCATGGTGCGTGCCGGCATCGTGACTGTGGCTTCAGCCGGCAACTACGGCTCCTTTCCTGATTTTCCAGTCGTCTACGGTGCCATCACCAGCCCCGGGCTGGAGCCTTCGGCGATCACCGTCGGCGCCTCGGATACCAACGGCACCCTGACTCATCTCGACGACCGTGCCACCGTGTTCAGTTCCCGTGGGCCGTCTCGGGACGGACTGCTCAAGCCTGATCTGATCGCGCCGGGCCGCCGGGTCGTCTCGACCTTGGCCCCCGGCAGCCACCTGGAGCGAATTCTGCCGGAACGAATTCAGGAGGATGGATACTTGCGCCTGAGCGGATCCAGCATGGCTGTGCCCTTCGTGGCCGGCAGCATTGCTCAGGTGCTGGAAGCCAATCCCCGCCTGAACCCGATTGCCGTCAAAGCGCTTCTCCTTGTGACCGCCGTCAAGATGGACGGGGAAGCCTTCAATCTGCTGGAGATGGGCAATGGCGCTCTTAACACCATGATCGCTGTCCGGGCCGCCCAATCACTGGACCTGCCCGAGGGCGTTTTCCGACAGCCTGTGGCTCCTTTTTGGTACCTCTCCAACGGAGAGCGTGTTTGGGCCGGAGGGGCATTCATTCGGGGTAACCGACTCATGCTGTCCAGCTTGGTCGGGGACCTTTCCCCGCAGCGGCAGTGGGTCGACAGGTTGAGCTGGGATAGCTCCTCTGGCTGGCTTGAGTTCTGGCAGTCCCCTGCAATTGGACCTGACGGTGCCCTCTGGGGTGACGGTGCTCTGTGGGGTGACGGTGCCTTGTGGGGCGACGGCGCTCTGTGGGGCGACGGTGCCTTGTGGGGCGACGGCGCCCTGTGGGGTGACGGTGCCTTGTGGGGCGACGGCGCTCTGTGGGGTGACGGCGCCTTGTGGGGTGACGGCGCCTTGTGGGGTGACGGTGCCCTGTGGGGTGACGGTGCCTTGTGGGGTGACGGTGCCTTGTGGGGCGACGGCGCTCTGTGGGGTGACGGCGCTCTGTGGGGTGACGGCGTCTTGTGGAGTGAGGGTGCCCTGTGGGGTGACGGTGCTCTGTGGGGTGACGGTGCCCTGTGGGGTGACGGTGCCTTGTGGGGTGACGGCGCCCTGTGGGGTGACGGCGCTCTGTGGGCGGATTAATCTTGGGCAGCTTCGGGTGTCAGAAGTCCTGCCGGACTTGACGTCGCCCCAAACCGACTGACAACGCTGCAAAGAATCGAACCTGGCGGCGCAGCCAAGTCTTGGCTGCGCCGCTTCTTTGTTTTTACAGACTCGGGTTAACGTCCAATCAGCCGAATCGACATGGTATCCTAGAAAAGTTCGCAATCTGAGGAAAACGCCTTCCTTTCGAGGCATTATGAGCAGTCCAGGGGTCACCACATCGAGAGCCGGGCGGGTCTATCTCTACCTTCTGATTATGCCAGGACTGGTGGTGATCGCCCTTTCTTTCTACCAGGTGGTGGTCGAGACCGCTTTCGGCCACGGGGATTTGAGCTGGCTTTTGCTAGTCGCCCTGACAGGCTTGGGTGCAGCATTCCCAATAAGTTTCCCCTCCCCCTCGCGTCATCAAGGGATCATCCTCACTTTTGGCGACCTCTTCCTCTACACAGGCATGCTCCTTTATGGGCCGGCCGTGGCTACCATCATCGCCTTCACGGAAGGGACGGTCGGCAACTTAAGGTCTTTGAAGAGGATCAAAGGCTATGAAAAGATTGTCTTTAACATTTGTCAACTCAGCATAGCCACCTACATAGCAGCCCAGGTCCTCTATCTGGTGGCGGGAACAGACTGGCCTTTTGATCCCGACGTCGCCTGGTCTCGACCGGGAGTCTTCGTTATCGCCCTGGTTTCGGCGGCGGCTCTCCACTTCACGCTCAACTTGGGCTCCATAGCGATCGCTATGACCCTCTATTCGGGCCAGCCCTTCTATGTGGCGCTGAAGCGAGGCCTGCTGTGGACTTCCCTGAGCGCCGGCTTGGGCGCCATTGTGGGAGCGTTGGTCTTGCTCAAGTTGAAAGACGCGACTCTGCTGGTTATCCTGCTCGTCCTTCTTATCGGATTCATAAACTACAATATTATTCGATTCTACCAGCAGAGCATCGAGAAGCTGACACGATCGCGCCTGTTTCTTCAAGCGATTGTCGATTCCATTTCCTCCTACATTGCGATCTTGGACCGCAGTTGCAAGATCATGGCCGTCAACCGTGAGTGGAAGGAATTCGCCGAGCAGCACTCTTTGCTTGGACCGTGTGGTCAGGAAGGGGACCGCCTCACCGACTTTCTCGAGGCTCGGGCGGGGACGGCCCATGAAGTGGAGACGAGCCGAACCATTTGTGAAGGTATTGATAAGGTCGCCCGCTTGGAGCTGGACGACTTTGAGCTCGAGTTCTCCTCCGGGAGAGGGCACGAGAAACGTTGGCTGATCTTGCGCATTCATTCCTTCGAAGATAGCGGCGAGTTACGGATCTTGGTTGAGTTCGGAGATCAGACCACCCGCAAAGGACTGGAGGAACAACTCCGCCACGCTCAAAAGATGGAAGCCATCGGACGGCTGGCGGGCGGCGTGGCCCACGACTTCAACAACATCCTGACCATCATTTCGGGATATGGGGCCTTCCTGCTGGAGTCGGTGGACGGAGACCCCAAGATACGCCTGCAGGTGGAGACCATTCTGGACGCCGCCGACCGCGCCAGTGCCGTGACACGTCAACTATTGGCTTTCAGCCGCAAGCAGGTCATGGAACCGCGCATCGTTCCCTTGAACGACTTGGTCGGCGAATCGGAAAAACTGTTGCGCCGCTTGATCGGCGAGGATATCGAGCTGATCTCAACCCTGAGTCCAGATGCCGGTTCGGTCCGGGTCGATCCCGACCAGTTTACCCAGGTTCTGATGAATCTGGTCGTCAATGCCCGCGACGCCATGCCCGACGGCGGAACGGTACGCCTGGAAACATGGTCGGCCTATGTGAACCGTGACAGCGTCCCAGACGCCGAGAAGGAGTTCTCCAGCGGAGAATACGCTTGCCTGCGGGTTAAGGACACAGGCGAAGGCATGGACCGTGAAACCCTGGACCATATTTTCGAGCCCTTCTTCTCCACCAAGGAAAGCGGCAAGGGGACGGGACTGGGCCTTTCAACGGTCTATGGCATCATCAAGCAGAGTGGCGGGCATATCACCGTCAACAGCGAGAAGGGCCGGGGCACGTCCTTTGAAGTCTATCTGCCTCTGATGGTGTCCGGTCAGGTGGAACGCCTGCCCGAGGAACAGGGCATTACCGAAGGTCCCCGCTCCCAGGTCTCAATGCCGCAGAGCGACAGCCCCCGCTGACCCGCACCGAAGCGGCCCCCGCGCTCATCAACGCTGACCGTCCAACACTCCGTTCCAGGGAGCGACGACGATCGTGACGTCTCCCTGGCACTTGGCTTGGCAGGAGAGGCGGATGAGAGGCTGCTGATGGTCTTTGCCGTCGCGGGGAAGGTATCCGAAATAGCGCATGCGGCGCTGCTCGAAGGCCGAGGCCGGGCTGAGATTGTCTTGGCCGTGCAGCACCCCCACCCAGCAATAGCCGCAGGCGGCGCTGCGGCATTGGGCGGGAATGGGTCCCTCGATACGGCGCGGGTCGATGGAGGTGTAGTCGCCTTCAACCTGGGCGGCGGCCCAGGAGATATCCTGCCCCTGCAAGACCTGGAAACTGGCCCCCTCGGCCCGGCTCTCGTCCCATACGACCCGGTAATTGCGGGCGGCTCCTTTGAGGAAGTCGAAGAACCCCCCGCTGGCGCGCTTGCGAGCCGTGAGGACCTGCTGGGGCGAGCGCTTCCCGGTTGCCCCCTGAGCGGCACTTGAACGCTTCTCGTACAGGGCTGCGAATCCAACCTGGCGCAGCATCATCAGTGCCGCCAGGCTGAGTCCGAGGAGCAGCGCGGGGCCGGCCTGGCAGCTCTGAGAAGCCTGCCCGGCCACCTGGCGGGCGTGCTCGGCCAATCCGCTCTGAGAGGCAGAGGCCGATTCGGCCCTGGCAAGGACGGCTTCTTTGATGCGGGGCCAATAGCGGGCCGCATAAAAGAAGGCGATGCTGCTGTCGATCTGCTCTTCCAGCTTCCAGTTCCCGTCCAACTCCAGTTCCTTGGCGGTCTGGTCGGGATCCGGGCTCTTTTCCAGAGCCTCGCACAGGCTCAGAGGCCAGAAGCGAAACCAGATGCGCAGGGCGGACTGATCAACCGGATGCGTCTGTTGGGCAATCTCTTCCACCGCGCCGTTCCAGGTTTCCTGGTCGCACCGGGTCAGTTCCTGAACGAATTCCTCTGCTGGTCGTGAAGCCATCTCTTCTCCCCTTGCCGGTCTATCAAGACGCGTCCAAAGCCGCACATCATACCTGAAAGTCAGGACTGGAAACAACGTGGTTTCCTTGAGGCTTCTTGAGAGGACTTCTTGACTGCGGGCCCCGCCCAAGAGCAAGATGGCCTGCGCCCTTGCCCGCAAGGAGGAGGACGTTTGGTGGCTTTCGGCAAAGAGGAGCGTCGGCGCCTGCTGCGTCTGCTCAGCCAACTCTATCCCACGCAGACCGCTCGGCGGACGCTCTCCCAGCTTCTCTCCCTGGTCGAGCGCTTCCGCGCCCCCGGCGGACTGCCCCCCTGCTGGGAGGAAAAGGACGTGGTGCTGATCAGCTACGGCGGCGGCCTTGCCGACGGCGGCCGCCCAGGTTTGCAGGTATTAGATGACTTTGTGGCCGGCGAGGGGCTCCACGAGCTCTTCTCGACCCTCCACATCCTGCCCTTTTTCCCCTCGTCCTCCGACGACGGCTTTTCAGTTATCGACTACCGGAGCGTGGCCTCCGACTTGGGAGATTGGGATGACATCGCCAGGATTCGCAGTCGACTCCACCTGATGTTCGATTTGGTGCTCAACCACTGCTCGCGCCGCAGTCCCTGGTTTGAACAGTACCTGGAAGGGCGCCTTCCGGGCTTGGACTATTTTATCGAGGCCGATCCCGGGGCGGATTGGTCGCAGGTGGTCCGTCCCCGCAGCAGTCCTCTGCTGACCCCTTTCCAAACCAGCCGGGGACTGCGCCGCCTGTGGACCACTTTCAGCGAAGATCAAGTCGATCTGAATTTCGCTCAGCCGGCCGTGCTGCTTGAAATGCTCTCCGTGCTGCTCGCCTATATCGAGCGCGGAGCCCGCATCATCCGACTGGACGCGGTGGCTTTCCTCTGGAAGCAGGCGGGTACCTCTTGCCTCAACCTTCCTCAAACCCACGCCGTCGTCCAGCTCATGCGCAGGCTGGTGGAGAGGCTGGCTCCGGGCGTACTTCTCATCACCGAAACCAACCTGCCCCACCAGCAGAACATCAGCTATTTCGGTGAGGGAGATGAGGCTCATCTGGTCTATCAGTTCAGTCTGCCTCCTTTGCTTCTGGACGCCTTCCTCAATCAGGACGCCGGTCCTCTGATCGAGTGGACGCGCCACCTGTCGAAGCCGCCTGAAGGAAGCTGCTACCTCAACTTCACCGCCTCTCATGACGGAATCGGGTTGCGCCCGCTGGAGGGATTGGTCAGCCGGCGACGCCTGGACCGGCTGGTGCGGGCGGCGCGGGAGAAGGGCGGACTGGTTAGCCAGGGTCGGCGACCGGACGGCTCGCAGGCTCCCTACGAACTCAACATCACCTATCGGGACGCCCTCTTCGGGGATGGTCTGGAGGAAGCGCTTGAGGTGAGGCGCTTCCTCAGCTCCCAAGCCCTCATGCTGGCCTTCCGGGGCATACCGGCCGTCTATTTCCACAGCCTGGTGGGGACGCCCAATGACCTGCAGGGCTACCGCAGCTCCGGCATCAAGCGCCGCATCAACCGCCACATCTACGGCCTCGAGCGTTTGCGCCGGGTCCTGCTGCGGGCCGGGGCTCAGCGCAGCATCTATCAAGGCTATCGCCGCCTGCTCGAGGTTCGCCGCAGCCAGTCCGCCTTTCATCCCCAGGGAGGGCAGGAATTGTGGCCCGCCTCCAGAGGTCCTCTTTTCGGTCTGCTGCGCAGCGCCCCCGATCACTCGCAACGACTGCTCGTCATCGTCAACTGCTCGGCCCGGCCCCAGACCCTGACCAGGGGCCGCCTGGGGGGCGATTACCGCTGCGACCTTCTCTCGGGGCGCTGCCTGGAAGAGGAAGTACGCTTGGAGCCCTTTCAGGCTCTCTGGCTGGCTGAGCAGGGATGAGGAGGGCGGCCAACCCGTTGACGCTGGTGCATGAGCTATCATGGGAGGATCTTGAAGGAAGAGAAAAAGAAGATCGACTATTCGGCGGCTTGGAAAGAGGCCCGCCGGATTGTCTGGGAGCGACGCCGGCGCATGTTGCTGGGCCTGCTTCTTCTGCTGGTCAACCGTTTGGCCGGATTCGTCCTGCCAAGCTCCTCCAAGTACCTCATTGACGATGTGCTGGGGAAGGGCAACGCCGAGTTGTTGGGGTGGCTGGCCATCGCCGTCATCGTGGCCACGCTTGTGCAGGGAGCGACCACCTTCGGCCTGGCCCAGATTCTCAGTGTTGCCGCCCAGTACACGATCGCCCAGTTTCGCAAGGTCGTCGAGCGCCACGTCGTGCGCCTGCCCGTCAGTTACTTCGATTCCACCAAGAGCGGTGTGCTTATCTCGCGGGTGATGAGCGATGCCGAGGGCATCCGCAATTTGGTGGGAACGGGCATCGTGCAACTGATTGGAGGCATCTTCACCGCCATTCTGGCCTTGGGCGTCCTCTTCTGGCTCAACTGGGCCATGACGGTCGTCCTCATGGTGGTGCTGGCCGGCTTCGGAGCAGGCGTGGGAGTGGTGCTCAAGCGCGTGCGTCCCATCTTCCGCGAGCGCGCCAGGATTCAGGCTGATGTGACGGGACGGTTGGGCGAGACGCTGGGAGCCATCCGCACCGTCAAGGCCTTTCGGTCGGAGAAGCATGAGGACCGCGTTTTCGCCCAGGGGGTACACCGCCTCTTCCGCAACATCGCCAGCACCATAACCGCACTCTCGGGAACCTTGGCCATCAGCAACGTCATCCTGGGAGCCGCCGGGGTCACTATCATGTGGTGGGGCGGACGGGCCGTGCTGGCCGGCCAGATGTCGCTGGGCGACCTCGTCATGTACATCTTCTTCACCGCCATGGTGGCCGGACCGGTGGTCCAGATCGCCTCCATCGGAACCCAGATCAGCGAGGCCCTGGCAGGCTTGGACCGCATCCACGAGGTGCGCAGCATGACCACCGAAGTGGAACGCGACCGCGAACGCCGGCCGTTGCGGAGGATTCGCGGCGATGTGGAGTTCGAGGACGTTTGGTTTGAGTACGATGAAGGCGTGCCGGTGCTCAGAGGCGTCTCGTTGCAGGCTTCAGCCGGGACGACGACCGCCCTGGTAGGTTCCAGCGGATCGGGAAAGAGCACCCTCATCAGTCTTATTCTGGCCTTCAACCGTCCCCTCAAGGGGCGTGTCCTGGTCGACGGCGTCGATCTCAAGACCGTTCGCCTGCGGGACTACCGTTCCTTCCTCGGGGTGGTGCTGCAAGATAATGTCCTCTTCGACGGCACCATCGCCGAGAACATCGGCTACGCCAATCCCCGTGCCCGGCGCCAGGAAATCATCGAAGCGGCCCGCATCGCTCACGTAGATGAATTCGCCGAGAGCTTCGAGAAGGGATATGACACCATTGTGGGTGAGCGGGGCGTCAAGCTTTCCGGAGGCCAGCGTCAACGGGTGGCCATTGCCCGCGCCATCATCGCCGACCCGGTCATTCTCGTTCTTGACGAAGCCACTTCCAACCTCGACAGCGAGAGCGAAGCCCGCATCCAGGAGGGCCTCAGACGGCTGCGCCGGGGCCGCACCACCTTCGTCATCGCCCACCGGCTCTCGACCATCCGCAGCGCCGACCAGATTCTGGTCATCGAGGAGGGCCAGGTGGTGGAGCGCGGGAACCATGCTCAACTCATGGCCCAGCAGGGACGCTACAAAGAACTTCATGACAAGCAGTACCGCCTGGAGTCTGATCTCTTCATCAATCCGGGGGAAGATTTCTCGCCCCAAGACGAGCGTCCCGCGGTCGAGAGAGCACCCCGAGGCGGACATGGACATTGACGGCGCACGAGCGCGGGACGGCAAATGACCAGACGCAAGAAGTCTCGGGAAAACTTTGAGGTAGAGCCGGCGGGGGCCGGCCGCTCGGAGCAAGCCTTGGATGATCTGCCTGCCGAAGAGGAGCTTCTCCACCGCCTTGACCAGCAGGCGGCCGTGGCCGATCTGGGACTGCGGGCCTTGGAAGGTGGAGATCTGCAGGACCTGATGGAGGCCGCCGCACAATCGGTAAGCGAGGCCCTGCGGGTCGAGTTCAGCAAGATACTGCAATTGCGCTCCGACCGTAAGACCCTCTTGCTGCAAGCGGGAGTGGGATGGAAGGACGGGCAGGTGGGTCAGGCCCTGGTCAGTGCCGAGGCCGATTCCCAGGCTGGTTACACTCTCTTGTCGGCATCGCCGGTAATCGTGGAAGATTCCGGCAGCGAGGAGCGCTTCAAGCCCGCCCGCCTGCTGCAAGAGCACGGCGTCCTCAGCGGCGTCAGCGTGCTCATTCGCTGCCGCGAGGATCCCTGGGGCGTGCTGGGGGCTCACAGTCCCGGTCTGCGGCGATTCACCAAGGCCGACGTCCGTTTTCTGCAGTCGGTGGCCAATATCCTCTCTTCGGCTATCGAGCGCCTTGAGGCCGAGAAGTTTCTGGAGGCCAGCGAAGAGCGCAACCGGGCCATCGTCGAGAACGTCATCGACGGCATCATCACCATCGACTCGCAGGGGATCATTCAAGCCGTCAACAACTCGGTGTTGCGCATTTTCGACTACCGCCGCCGAGAACTGCTGGGCCAAAACGTGGCAAAGCTCATGCCTGAAGAGGACGCCGAGCGCCACGACAGTTACATACGTGACTACCTGGAGACCGGAGAGGCCCACATCATCGGCGTTGGACGGGAGGTCGTCGGCCGGCGCAAAGGCGGCGGCGAGTTTCCAATGCACCTGGGAGTCAGCGAACTGGTCCTGCAACAAGACCGCATCTTCGTCGGGGTCATTCGCGACCTGACCCAGGAAAAGGCACTGCAGGAAGAACTCATGCAGGCTCAGAATCTGGCCTCGCTGGGCGAAATGGCGGCCTCGGTGGCTCACGAAATCAAGAATCCGCTGGCGGCCGTGTCGGGGGTCATTCAGATCCTCAAGGACAACAATGCGGTAGCGCCTCCCTACGACGAGATCTTCGGCGAACTTGCCGACCGCATCGGTCTGCTCGACAACACCGTCAAGCGATTGCTCATGTTCGCCAAGCCCTGGCAGCCTCAGCCCCAGCAAATCGACCTGCGGGAATTGCTCGAGCACGTCGTCGAATCGGCCTCCGGGCAAGAGGCCTTCAGCGGCGTCAAGATCGGCCTTAAGGCGCCCCGGCCCGTTCCCGCCTCTGTCGACATCGTGCTTTTCGAGGACGTGCTGTGGAATCTTCTTTACAATGCTTGCGAGGCCATGCCCGAGGGCGGGACCGTCACCGTCGAAGCTGAAGCCGACCCGGAAGGCGGCGCATGGGTGCGGGTCATCGACCGCGGGACGGGCATCCCCAAAGAGCTGTTGGGCAAGCTTTTCAGGCCTTTTTTCACCACCAAGGCCAACGGAACCGGGCTGGGCCTGGCCATTTGCCGCAAGATCATGCGCCTGCATAAAGGGACGATCAGCGCCGCCAGCGAAGAGGGTAAAGGGACCACCTTGCAACTGTTTCTACCCGCCAACTGAGGAGAGCCGATGATGTCAATCGATGTTTTCAGCGACGCTTGGGCCGAGCAATGGAAGGTTCGGATCAATCGAAGCGAGGCCTATGCCAAGGCTGCCCAGGACTGGGTGGGCGCATTGGTCATGGTGCAGGACGGCGGGGAGGGAAGCCAGTCGCCTGCCGTCTATGCCGATTTGCGTCAAGGCCGGTGCATCGAGGCCCGAGCCGCCCGCCCCAGTGACTTGGAGGAGGCCGACTTCGTCATCGCCGCCTCTCAAGAGACTTGGAAAAGCCTCTTCGGCGGCGCCCTTGATCCCATGTTCGCAGTTCTGCAGGGACGGCTGCAACTGCGCAAAGGAAAGACCGCCGAGCTTTTGCCCTACGCCAAGGCAGCTAGGGAAATGGTAATGGCGGCCCGCGATATCGACACCCGTTGAGCTTCTTAGGAGGAGTGCATGGAGGCAGCTACCCGCAGCTACCAGATCGGCCGCGCGACTGGACTCGACCACGACTGTTTTCCCATCCGCTTGTGGCATAAGGCCAAGCGCCTGGGCGTGTGGAATCCTCAGGAAATCGACTTTGAGCGCGATCGGCGCGACTGGACGCAGCTCAACGCAGACGAGCAGGACGTGTTGCTGCGCCTCTCCTCCCTCTTCCTGGCGGGAGAGGAGTCGGTCACGCTCGACCTGCTGCCCCTTCTCCTCACCCTGGCGCGGGAGGGTCGCCTGGAGGAAGAGATCTACCTGACCTCCTTCCTTTTCGAGGAGGCCAAGCACGTCGAGGTCTTCCAGCGCTTTATGGAAGAAGTAGCCCGGCCACGGCAGGATCTTTCAGGCTTCCAGGGAGAGAGCTATCGAGAGCTCTTCCAGCAACGCCTCCCCCAGGCACTCAACCGCCTGCTGGAGGATCCGTCGCCTCAGGCCCAGGCCCGCGCTTCGGTGACCTACAACCTGGTGGTGGAAGGCGTGGTGGCTGAGACGGGATATCATGCCTATCACTCGGCCCTTTCCCGCAGAGGCGTCCTGCCCGCGATGCAGCAAGCCATCCGCTTGGTCAAACGAGACGAGTCGCGTCATCTGGCCTATGGCGTTTTCCTCCTCTCCCGTTTGGTGGCCGAGCACGGCGATCCGGTGTGGGAGATCATCCAAGATGAGATGAGCGAACTGCTCCCTTTCGCGCTGGGCATCGTGGAGGAAGTTTTCGCCGCCTACCGGGAGCCGCCCTTCCAACTGGATCTGGACGAGTTTCTCGACTATGCTTCAGGACAGTTCCAAGCCCGCATCCACCGCATAGACCAGGCCCGCGGGCTCCCTCCGGAGGAAGTCTTCCGGCAAGGCGCAGAGGATTGAGGAGAAGGCCAAGAAAGGTGTTGAGAAGATGTCGAGATCGAAATCCAAATCGAGGTTGCTGCTCCTTGGCCTTGGCCTGGGAGCCCTGGGCGCGCTCGTGTGGGCGGCGGTGCTGACGGCACAGCCGGAGAGTGAAGTCAATACCCTCAGCGAGGAAGAGAGGGCTCAAGGCTGGCGGCTGCTTTTCGATGGCCGCACCTTTGACGGATGGAGAGGGTATGGCGGCGAAAAGGTGCCCGAGGCCTGGGAGATCCAGGACGGCGCCATGGCCTACGTACCCGGAAAGCAGGACCGCGGCGACATCATGACCGAGGACGAATTCAAGAACTTCGAGCTGCGCCTGCAGTGGAAGATCTCGCCGGGGGGCAATTCAGGCATCTTCTTCCATGTCGACGGCGGGCAGGATTGGTCTTGGCAGACGGGCCCGGAAATGCAGGTTCTGGACAATGAAGGCCATGCCGACGGACGCAGTCCCCTCACCTCGGCCGGATCGAACTACGCCCTTCACGCTCCCTCTTCCGACGTCACGCGCCCGGTGGGGGAGTGGAATCAGGTGCGCATCCTGGTCGAGGGTCCTCACGTCGAGCATTGGCTCAACGGCGTGAAGATCGTCGAGTACGAGCTGTGGAGCGAGGACTGGGAGCAACGGGTCGAGGCCAGCAAGTTTAAGGACATGGACGGCTACGGGCGAGCCGGCAGGGGACACATCGTCCTGCAGGATCACGGCAACAAGGTATGGTTCCGCGACATTAAGATCCGTCCCATCCAGTAACCCGGCGGGTCAGGGGATCTTTTCAACCAGGCTCAATATCTTGCGGTCTTGCCGCAGGAAGTACTGGATGTGGATCTTGCTCCCCGCCGGAAGAAACTCCTGCAGCTTCCCTTCCTCCCATTGACCCTCGTTGTCGCGCAAAAGGTCGTCCACCGGGAAGCCGTTGTCGTCGTGGAAGCTGCTGTCTTCGGTCAGGGCGAAAACCTCCTCTTCGCCCCTCCTGTCGAGCACGGTCAGCTCCTCGCCGTTGATCTCCACCACTTCGGCATCGCGCAGAGCCAACGTAATGCGTGCAGATCCTTGCCTGGACTGTCTTTGGGCAGGAGGTGCCTGGCTCCCCGACTCCATCTCCTCGGCTCTTTGCTGAATCGCCTCCACCAGTTCGGCTTGGTGCTCCTGCATGATTTCCTGCACGGCGCGTGAACTGCGGCGGTAGATCTGGGGCAGGATGGTGATGGACTTGCGGCCCGTCGGCGTCTGGTAAAAGGCGATCAGATCTTCAAGCTCCTGCCGGGTGAAGGCCTCGGCGTAGGCTTGGGTCATGGGTTGCTGCAGTTCTTCCCAAGTCAGATGCTTATGGAAGAATTCTTGCAGGATGTCTTCAAAGGCCCTGATCTCTGGAGAGGCGGCCAACTGGTCCTGCAGTTCCATGTCGATCCACTCCTGCATGCTCTCGCCCATTTGGGTGACTTCCATCAGCCTCTCGGCTGCTTTCAGCCTTTGGGCGGATTCGTCGGGGGTGTCCTGAGCCTGGAACGGGCCAGCAAGCAGGAAAAGGGCCACGAGAAGGGAGGGCCAAGGCGACATGGGAAACTCCTTGAAGAACAGGACTGATTGCAGTCGGCATTGTATCCCGTGGCCGGAAGGGAGATCAATTCGATGAATTCCACCCTCGACCGTCAGGGCCGGCCTTCAGCCGCGGGAGCGGGAGGGGCTGCGCTGCCGCCTCACATCCGTTTTCTCGATCTCAGCCATGACGTTCGGGACGGGCTCTCCAACGGTCCAGGACTGCCTCCTGTGCGGGTCGGCGACTACACTTCCCACCGGGAGTCGCATCTCTTCCTCAGCGAAGACACCATGCTGCATCGCGGCCGCATCGACATGGTCACCCGGGGAGCCACCGCCATCGACGTGCCTTTCTGCCGTTTCAAGTACGGGGACGACCTCTCCGAAGTGCCCCTGCAAAAGTTGGCCGACCTTCCCGGAGAGCTGATCGACTGGTCTCAAGCCCCGGGCCAAACCCGCCTCAAGAAGATCGTGGAAGCGCGCGATCTGGAGGGCAAAGCCGTCCTCATCCGCAGCGGCTGGAGCCGCAATTGGGGGAGGCCTGAGTACTTCTACTGTCATCCCTACCTGAATCCCATGGTGGTGGAGGCCTTGCGCAATCAGGGGGCGGCCTTGGTGGGCATCGACTGGCCCGATGTGGACGACGACCGCCATCAGCGGCGTCCCGCCCTGACGGTGCTGATGGGCGCCGGGATTCCGGTGGTGAAGAACTTGAAGGGACTTTCTCAACTGCCCCGGTCAGGGTTCCGCTTTTTCTCGCCGCCCGTCAAGGTCTTCGACCAGGGCTCTTTCCCGGTGCGGGCTTTCGCCATCCGCGACCGGCTCTATTGAGAATCCCCCGAATATCCGTTCAACCTCGGTATCCGATCTGGTCTTCCAGGCGCTTGTAGGCATTCTTGCGGGCCCATTGAGCGTAGTTGTTGTCGTAGCTCTGACGCTGCTGCAGGCGCTTGATTCGGTCCACAATCCGGGCCAGATGGGAAGGGGTCTTGAGGCACTTGCCGGAAAGCTCGTCGGCGATCTTGTCGGCCCTCTGTCCGGCCTTGCCGGCGGCAGACTCCAGCAGTTTGCGGTAGTCGTCTTCGCTCCAAGCCAGGAAATCGTCCATGACATGGTCGGCTACCTGGCGTCCATGAACCAGCGAGGCCCTGATGTTGCCGCGTCCTGTGACGGCGTTGCCCAGGGCGAAGACGTTGTCAAAGCCTTCCAGCTTGCCGGTTTCT
The DNA here is from genome assembly GCA_035471785.1 of Acidobacteriota bacterium. NCBI lineage: Bacteria > Pseudomonadati > Acidobacteriota > Acidobacteriota bacterium. The sequence continues at coordinate 37,301 of DATIPQ010000077.1, read as the reverse complement.
TCGTCTTCCACCTGCAGCAGGTTCCACTTCATGGGCAGGCCGGGGATGGGCTCCGGAAGGCTGCCGATAGAAGAGATGACCAACGGCGAGGAAACATCGTACTCGGTGCCTTCGATGGGCCTGGCTTTGCCGTTCTCATCCACCTGGGTGCGCTGAAAGCGCAGGCCCGCCAGGCGGTCTCCCCGCCTCAGCAGGCCAACGGGGACGTGGCAAGGCTCGAAGTCGAAGAGGTACTTGCTCTGGAAGTTGTTCATCAACTTCTCGCGCACCAGCTTCATTCTTTCCTGGCGGTCGGGGGGCAGGTCGGTGGAGATCTCGTTGAGCGGCATGTCGAGGGTGCGGCGCCGGTAATAGAGGGTGGAGCCTTTCAGACCCAACTCGCCCCAGGAAACCCCCAAACTCTCCAGAACCTTGGGGATGCCTTTCTTTTCGAGATCGAAGAGATTGGTCTCCAGTCCCCGTTCCTTCATGGCCCTCAAGGTGGTCTCCAGCATGAGGATCTTGATGACGTCCAGCGAGGCCAGTCCGCCTCCTACCACGATGGCGCCGTCCTCGACTTGCATCTGAGGGCCTTGGTAGTCTGGAGAGTGGTACTGGTTGAACCAGCCCACGAAGGCATTCTGGTAGTAGAAGCCTTTGTTTTCATAGTGGTCCACGCCTTCTACCGGCAGGGGCCGGTCCCGCCAGGCGCCTGTGGCCAGCAAGATGGCCGTAAATCCCATGTCTTGGACGGTCTGGAAATCGATATCGGTGCCCAGCTTGCAGCGGGGCACATAGAAGACGTGTGGGTCGTCGATCTTCTCGTCGATCTGACTTTCTTCCTTGTCGCGCAGCTTGATGTGCCACTTGGGCAGTCCGTGCTCGATTTTGCCGTAGGGCAGAGCATCCTGATCGAACACCGCTGAATAGATGCCCCGCTGGGCCAATCGGTGGGCGGCTTCCGAACCGGCTACGGCTCCGCCGAAAATGCATACGAAGTGTCCGGGATGAAGGTCGTTCATGAAATCGGCTTCCGCTGTCTGAGAGGGTCGTTGCTCGGGCCGCGCCCCAGGATTCATGTCGCTCGGTCGATCATTCGGCGTACAGTGTGAGGGACCCCCGGAGGGAAGTCAAGCAGGCCGGCAACGGCTTTGCGCCGTTTGAGTTGGCGTGAGGCGATTGTGTAAGCTAGGCCGCGCTCAGTGAAGAGGACCATGCTATGACGACCGCTTTGCGGCAGGATCAAATCATCCAACGGGTTCGCCAGGCCCTGGAGGAGCTGTCCATTCCGGCTCCTGCCAACATACCCCTCAACAAGATCCCTTTTTCGGGCATGTGGGGGTTCGCCGCCCCCTGCTTTCCACTGGCCGCAGCCGAGAAAAAGGCCGGCCGCGACGTTCAGGTGGGAGCACGGGCCCAGGAAATCGCCGAGGCCTTGGCCCAAAGCCTTGAATCGAGCGGCGAGTTCGCCAAAGTCGAGGCCGTCAAGGGATACGTGAACATCTTCTTCGATGTGGGCCAGGTAGCGGATCAACTGGTGGATTCGGTGCTGCAAGAGGAAGAGGCCTACGGGCGCGGGGAGGCCAAGGGCGAGAGGGTCATGATCGAATACTCCCAGCCCAACACCCACAAGGCCTTCCACGTGGGTCATCTGCGCAACGTGTGTCTGGGCGATTCGCTGGCCGCCATCCTCGACTTTGCCGGATTCGACACCATCAAGGCCAACTACCTGGGAGACATCGGCCTGCATGTCATCAAGTGCCTGTGGTGCTATTTGCGCTTTCACCAGGGGAATGAGCCGGATAAAGAAAGAGGTCGTTGGCTGGGCGATGTCTACGCCCAGGCCGACACGCTGCTAGGAGACGCCAATGCCTACCGCGACCAGGTCTTGGCCTTCCTGGGACGCGTGTTGCAGGAAGAGCCGGCAGGCGCCGAGGTGCGCCGACAGTTGGCCGGACGCTTTTTCGACCGCCTGGAAGAGGCCTTGGCTCAGGCCGATGCCGCGGCCCGTCACGACCTCATGACGCTGCTGAGGCACTTCTTTCTGCGTCAGAAGATAGAGTTCAACGAGATCGCCCACCGTCCGCTGGCCGACTGGATATGGCGGATTCACCAGGAGTGCGGAGAATGGCTGCAAGAACTGCTGGAGCAGTCCTCGCCTGAGAACGACGAAGCCCGCCACCTCGCTCTCGAGGCCCTGGTCAGGGAGTGGCGCGAGATCGGTCTCGACCGGGAAGCCTGGGGCTATGCCCGCGAGTTGCGCCAGCTCTTTCATCGCTGGGAGCAACGCGACCCGGAGCTGGTGGCGTTATGGAAGAAGACCCGCCAATGGAGCCTGGACGATTTCGAACGCATCTACGGCCAACTGGACGTCCACTTCGAGGAATGGTTCTACGAGAGCGATGTGGAAGAGTCGGGCAAGGAAATCGTGGATGAGATCGTGGCTCGCGGAATCGCCACCGATCAGCGCCCCAACGGACCCGTCCTGGTCGAGATCGACAAGCAACTGGGACTGGATAAGCCGACCTACCGCACGCTGGTCATCCTGCGCTCCGACAACACCTCGCTCTACTCCACCAAGGACCTGGCGCTGGCCAAGCTGAAGTTCGAAAAGCACAAGGTCGACCGCTCGGTCTACGTGGTGGACGTAGGCCAGTCGCTCTACTTCCAGCAGATCTTCAAAGTCCTGGAATTGTGGGGATTCGAGCAGGCCCGGCAGTGCTTTCATCTGGCCTACGAGATCGTGCGTCTGCCCTCGGGCAAAATGTCGAGCCGGGCGGGCGAGGTGGTTTTCTACGACGACTTCTTTCAGGAGGCCTATCTGAAGGCCCGTGAAAATGTCGACAAAAAGCGCAGCGAGGAGCAGTTCGCCGAACTGCCCGACCTAGACCGGCGTCAGCGGGATGAAGTCGCCCTGGCAGTGGCCCTGGGAGCCATGAAATACGGCATGCTCTCGGTCGACAACAACAAGCAGATCAACTTCGACTTCGAATCGGCGCTCAGCTTCGAGGGCCAGACGGCGCCCTACCTGCAATACGCCCATGCGCGTTGCTGCCGCATTTTGGAGAAGGCCGGGTCCGGCCAAATTCCCCGTCCCCGCTATGGCGAAACCTCGGTGGAGGAATCGGAGGTCAACCTGCTGGAGGCCATCTCCAACCTCTCCAGCGAGGTGGAACGGGCGGCCCGCGAGTACAAGCCGCTCTACGTCGCCACCTATCTCTATAAGCTGGCCAAGAGCTTCAACGACTTCTATCGCGACTGTCCCGTGCTCAAAGCCGAGGAGGCCCGCCGCGACTCGCGCCTGGCCCTGGTGGCGGCCACCCGCCAAACCCTCTCCAACGGCCTCAAGCTGCTGGGCATCCCCGCCCCCGACTACATGTAGGTCCAAGTGGCCGACGCCGTGCAGGGAGCCGTCCGCTCGCGAGCGTGGTAAGGTGAGGGCATGTCCAGCGGCCAGGATTTGCCTCTCAGCGGCGTGCGGGTGCTCGATCTGAGCAGGGTCCTGGCGGGTCCCTATTGCACCATGATGCTGGCCGATATGGGCGCCGACGTGATCAAGGTGGAGACTCCCCGCGGGGGAGATGAAACGCGCAGTTGGGGACCGCCCTATGCGGGCCCTCCCGAGGACGGCATGAGCGCCTACTTCCTGGCCGTCAACCGCAACAAGCGCAGCCTGCGCCTCGACTTGAAGAGCCCTGGCGGACTGGAGCATGCCATGCGGCTGGCCCGCCAAAGCGCCGTGGTGGTGGAAAACTTCCGTCCCGGCAAGGCCGCCGAACTGGGCTTGGACTACCAGCGCCTCAGCCGCGACAATCCGGCCCTGGTCTATTGCAGCATCAGCGGATTCGGACAAAGCGGACCCTACCGCGACCGCACGGGATACGACTATGTGATCCAAGCCATGAGCGGGCTGATGTCGATCACGGGACCGGCTGAAGGTCCGCCCTGCAAAGTCGGAGTCGCCATCTCTGACGTGCTGGCGGGATTGCATGCCTGCTCGGCCATTGTGGCCGCCCTCTACCAGGCCAGCCAAAGCGGGCAGGGACGCCATATCGACGTTTCGCTGCTCGACTGCCAGATCGCCTCGCTGGTCAACGTGGCCTCCAACTACCTGATTTCGGGCCAGCCACCCCGCCGTTACGGACGGCAGCATCCCAACATCGTGCCCTATCAGACGTTCCAGGCCCGCCACGGGGCGCTGGTAGTGGCGGTGGGCAACGACCGTCAGTTCGAGAAGCTTTGCCGCCTGCTTGGACAGCCCCAATTGGCGCGGGATGAGCGCTTTGCCGATAACCCGTCCCGCTCCCGCAACCGGGACGCGCTGGTACCGCTCCTGCAGCAATGCCTGGCCGGCAAAGATCGGGACCATTGGCTGCAGGCGCTGGCGGCGGAGGGCATTCCGGCCGGCCCCATCAACGAGTTGAGTGAGGTCTTCGCTGATCCCCAGGTCAGGGAACGCCAATTGGTGGATGAGTCCGGAGAGTTCCCCCTCTTGCGTTCCCCCCTGTGTTTTCAGGGGCGCCGGCTGCCGACAGGGCGCCCTCCGCCCCGCCTGGGGGAACACGACTCCGACTTTGCGTCTGAGCCTTGTGAAGGAGAGGACGGAAAGGGATAGACTGATGCTTATGCACAACCATGTCCGAGCAGCCGGCCCCTGGGCGAGCCGGGCCCTGCTGTCGGCGGGAACGCTGGTGCTGCTGTTGATTCAAACGGGTCTGGCAGCGGCACAGGAGAGACAAGATACGACTTGGCGGATGGTCTTTCCCTCCGACCCTCAGCGCCAGCATGTGCTGGGGACGGTGGTGCAGCGGGACGGTCGCTGGGAGGCCTACACGGTGGCCTTGAGGCTGGACGATTCCAGCCGTCCCATGCGGCGCGGACTCTACCACTTCACCAGCGGAGCCTTCAGCCATCGAGAATGGGTCAGGGTCGGTCAGGAAGTCCGCTTTCGGCCCTACAACGAAGTGTTGGAAATGAGTCTCAAGCTGCTCAACGTCGACCAGGGGCAGGTGGAGGCCGAAGTCACAGTTCCTTTCGACATGCCCGGCCAGTGGCGACTGTTGACGGCGGCCCCTCCTCACCTCCCGCCAGACGTGATCGACTTTAACCAGGCTGGCGGCCAAGACCATTTGCAGGGTCCCCGAGCCTTGAGGAGCCGCATGCCCACCTACCCCAAAGCGGCTCGCGAGGCATCCGTCAACGGCAAGGTGGTGCTGGGCTTCGTGCTGGACGAAAAGGGCCAAGTCTCACCCGACAGCATCAGGGTCGTCCGGGGACTCGGCTACGGCCTGGAGGAAGCCGCCATCGAGACGCTGCTCAACGAGTGGAAACTGGCTCCGGGCCGTCGCGACGGCCAGCCCGTCTCCATGTGGATCAACGTAGAATTCGACTTCAGCATTCACTAAGGTTTCTACGAGATTGGTGGGGTTCAGGGACGGCTCCCGCGGAGGAATTCGGTTGTGCGGGAGCCGTCCCTGCGAGACCTGAGCCGGTAAGTCCAGGACCTACCAGCGCAGGTCCGAAAGTTGTCTCGTCAGGCGCTCGATGGTGTTCTCCAATTGGGCCCGGCCGGAAGCGTCCATTCTTTGCAGCGGCTGCGCCAAGGCGCCTGTGAGCAGCGCTCGGACGGTGTCGGGCGAAGCCTTGAAGGTGAAGCGTCCCTCCTCTTCGTGGAGGCTTCCTTCCTGGAGCAGATCGCTCACAAGGTCGTCCAAGCGCCGTTGCAACTCGTCTGCGTCCCAGCCCAAGCTGTGAGCGCTCAAACCCTGGCGCAGGGTGGACTCGATCTTGCTCCGGCCTTCATCGACCACCATCCTCAAGTGGTCCATTTCACGGTGCAGGCGGTCCATGGACTCCCGCAGAGTCTCCATGTGGCTCTGCATCGTTCCCTGCAGTTGTTCCTGCAACTGACCCTGGACGGCTTCCAGGTGCCTGAGCGAGGTTTCGTGTTCCTCGAGGGCATCGCGAAGCTGGCCGTCCAAATGCTCGCTGAGAGAGTCCAAGCTCTCCATCAACTGGCGATGCTGGTCCGCGAAGTCTCCACCATGCAGTGTGGCCCTTTCCAGGCTCTCGTGAGCCGCGGCCAGTTTCTCGGGCAAATCCCTGCTCAAGTCCTCCAGCCGCTCCTGCAGTCGCGCCAACTGGCCCTGGTGCTGCTCCAGGTCGAGGTTTTCATGAACCCGGCGCATTTGTGCTTCTACGTCTTCCATGACCCGGGCGATGTCTTGGCTGCGGACTTGGTAAGCCGACCGCAGAGACTCGTGCACCCGCTCCAGCCGTTCCTGCATCTCTTCCACTCGCAGTCCGGCTTCCTCCACCCGCTGTGAAGCCATGCGGGTGCTGCCGTCGACTCGGCGAATGCGCTCCAGGCCCCGGCGCAGCAGATCCTCCTCGGCCTCGGCGTCCTCGATGGTTTCTCCGTCCACTTCATAGGTTCGGCGCAAGCCGCCCGAACCGTCAGGCTTGATCGTCAGCATCTGGCTGCGTCCCTGGTGGCGGGCTCGAATGATCAGGAAGCCGCCGGCTTTGATTTCCTTGATGCCGTAGTCTTCTTCCAGCACCAGCCCCTCCATTGAGATCGTCCAGCGGCTGCCGTCTGCTTCCGAGAGGCTGATGTTGCCGGAACGGTCGCCCGGAGAGGCGCTTTGCTGAGTCCGCGAGGATGCGGATGCAGGAGTAGAGACCACGGCGGTCGTCTCCTTGGCTCCTGCGCTCACGGAGGCGGCGGCCCCCGATTGCGCCTGAACGGCCGCAGAAGTTGCGCTTCCGGAGGTGACCGCGGTTTGACTGCTGCTTTGCGCCGACTGGGAAACCGGCTCGGACGCTTCGGCCTCTTGAGGCACAGGTTTGAGCGCGGCCAGAGGAGCCGCCGCGGCCAGCGTCAGTCCCACCAGCAGCAGCAACACCCTGGGAGGGGCGCTGCCGCGGTTCTTTCGGCCGTTGAGGATGGAAAGGAGGCGGCCCTCCAATTCGCTGGGACGCGACATGGCCAGAGAGGCCACCGTCACCAGACGGGCTCCCTTCATACGCTGGGCCAGCGAGAGCAACTGCCGGGCGTAGGTGGAGGCGCGGGTGCCGCAGCGCAGCACCAGGTCGTCGCAAGCCTGTTCCCGTTCCCTCCTGAGGGCTCGGGCGGCCATCCACACCAAGGGGTTGAACCAGTAAACCGCGCAGGCCAAGTGGGCCAGCAACTGGACCAGCAGGTCGTTGCGTTTGATGTGGGCCAGTTCGTGCAGGAGAACGGTGCGGCGCTCGTCCTCATTCCAGGCGTCGGCCTGGGCCGGCAACAAGACCACTGGACGCAGCAGTCCCCACACCAGCGGCATCTGATGCGGCTGTCCCAGACGCAGGCGGACCGGACGCTTCAAGTCGAGCCGGTGACGCGCCTGCTCGAGCAAGGCGCCCCAGGTCTCCCGAGCGGGCGGCGAGGCTTGAGCGAGTTGGCGCCTGAGCAAGGCGCAGGCCAGCAGCAGACGGCCCAGGGTCAACAAGGCTCCCAGCGCCCATATCGCCAGCAGCAGGCGAGACGCATCCAGGGAGAGGGAAGCCGGAAGCTGTCCCGGCAGCAGCGGCATGACAGGCTGCAGCGTCGTGCCCTCTCGGCCCTCGGAAGAACCGGCGGACTCTCCGACAGGCTGGGATGACAGGCTTGTGGTGGTGGCTTGCTGAACCGAGCCGGTGGGGCCCAGGGGCGCCATGGCGAATTGCTGAGAAGCGCTGGAGGGAAGCACCGCCAAAGGCCAGGAGGGCACGGTCAGCGAAAGTAGCGGCAGCAGCAACAGCATCCCCAGCAGCAACGTCCAGGCCAGGTGGCGCAAGGCGGCCGAATTGCGGCGCAAACAGTAAGCTGCGCCGAAGCCCAACGCCAAGAGCAGGGAAGCCTTGAGGGCGAGCAGCAGCAACTGCTGGTCGATGGAAGCCAGGGAATTCCAAAAGTGCATCAGCTCTTGCATGTCAGCGTCCCTCCTCGCGGGCCTCTTCAACCAGGCGCGATATGCGCTCCAGCGCTTCAGGCGTCATTTGTTCGTCTTCGTCGAGCAAGGCCGCCACCAGCTTCTCGGCCGACCCCTCGAAGAAGGTGTTGACCAGATGATGCAGCGCGCCGCGCCGGGCCTGACCGCGTTCCAGCGTGGGCCGGTAGCTGTACGCGTGCCCCGGCTGGCCCTGGTGAGAGACGTGGCCCTTTTCCTCCAACACCCGCAGGGTGGCCCTTACGGCTGAATAGGAAGGAGGATCGGGCAAAGCCTTGTGGATGTCCGATGCGCTAGCGCGGCCGCGACGGTAGAGGATGTCCATCACCTGGCGTTCGCGCCGGCTGAGTTGGTTGAGGGAACTCTTCTTCATCAGCGTCTCCTGTTACCTCCCCGGCCAAAGGGTGCTGGAAAATCAGCATGCTGGAAATTTAGCACCTTCTCCCGCCGCTTGTCAACAGCCCGCTGTTCCCTGAGACGCAGGAGAGGCCGCTACGGTTGGCCATCTTTACCCTATACTGTTGAATTCATGGAGGTTTTCAGCGGCATGAAGCGGGTCCGATGGTTTTTCTTGGCCCTTGGTCTTCTGGCAAGCGCGATTGTCGGCCAGGAGGCAAAGCAGGAAGAGAACGCCGCCTCTCGACCCCAGGCCAACCGCCTCATCGACGAGGGCAGTCCCTATCTTCGCCAGCACGCTTACAATCCGGTGGATTGGTACCCCTGGGGAGATGAAGCCTTCGAGACGGCGCGGCGGGAAGGCAAGCCGGTTTTTCTCTCGGTGGGATACTCGACCTGTCACTGGTGTCACGTTATGCGCCGGGAGAGCTTTTCCAACCCTTCCATAGCCGCTCTCCTCAACCGTCACTTCGTCGCCGTCAAGGTCGACCGCGAGGAGCGTCCTGACGTGGACCGGGTCTACATGACTTTTCTGCAGTCGGCCACAGGCGGCGGCGGCTGGCCCATGTCGGTGTTCTTGACTCCCGAGGCCAAGCCCTTTTTCGGAGGCACCTACTATCCTCCTCAGGACCGGGGCGGCTTGCCGGGATTTGCCCGTGTCTTGGAGAGAGTTGTCGAGGAGTGGCAAAGCAACCGCGACAAGATCCTCAAGTCGGCCGACGCCATCACCCGGAGCCTGCGCCAGGCCACCCGCTTGCAGGCCGATCCCGAGTGGACGCTGCAGGCGGGATTGCTGGACACGGCCTACCAACACTACCGCGCTTCATTCGATGAGCAGCACGGGGGATTCGCCGGACCTCCCAAGTTCCCCCGTCCTTCCGACTTCGGATTCCTGCTGCGCCGTCACCTGGCCGGCTCCGACCAGCAGGAGGCGCTCAACATGGCCCTGACCACCCTTCGCTCCATGGCGCGGGGAGGCATTTACGATCACCTGGGAGGCGGATTCCACCGCTACTCGACCGATGCCCGCTGGTTCCTGCCTCATTTCGAGAAGATGCTCTACGATCAGGCCCAACTGGCACAGGCCTACCTGGATGCCTATCAGGTGAGCAGAGATCCGCTCATGGCCGAGACAGCTCGGGGAACACTTGACTACGTGCTCTCCCGCATGCGCTCGCCGCAAGGGGCTTTCTACTCGGCTGAGGACGCCGACAGTCCTGTGCCCGGGAATCCGGATGAGGAATCTGAAGGGGCCTTCTACCTTTGGAAGCTGTCGGAGATCGAAGAAGTCGTAGGCGAGGAGGGCGCGGCCCTCTTCGCCGCCGCCTACGGCGTCCAGGCGGACGGCAACGTGGAGTCGGATCCCTCGGGCGAATTCGGGAACAGAAATGTCCTTTACCGTGCTCTGGACGACTCGGCCCTGGCCGGCCGCTTCTCGATTTCGCCCGGCCAGGCGGAGCAGCGTTTGGCCCGCTATCGCGCCCGCTTGCTGGGGCGCCGCGCCGAGCGTCCCCGCCCTCATCGCGACGAAAAGATCCTCACCGCCTGGAACGGCCTCATGATCAGCGCCCTCTGCAGGGCTCATCAGGTGCTGGGAGAGGAGCGCTATCTTGAAGCGGCCCGCCGGGCTGCCGACTTCATCGAGCGCGAACTCTATGACTCCTCCTCCAGGAATCTCAAGCGGCGTCATCTGGAAGGCGATTCGGCCATCCCAGGCATGCTGGACGACTACGCCTATCTGGCCCAGGGACTGATCGACCTCTACGAGACCGAGCTCGACGACGGGCGGCTGCTTTGGGCCCTGGAGCTGACGGAAGCGCAGATGGCGCGCTTTCAGGATCCTCAGCAAGGAGGGTTCTTCAACGCTCCCCAAAGCGGCCAACGACTGCTTTTTCGCCTCAAGGAAGAGTATGACGGCGCCGTTCCCTCAGGCAACTCGGTGGCGGCTTCCAATCTGCTGCGCCTGGCCGAGATGAGCGGACGCGAGGACCTGCGCCAGGCAGCCCTGAGCACCATGCGCACCTTCCACCGCATACTCTCGCGCGCTCCCCAGGCCATGCCTCGCATGCTGGCCTCCATCGGCTTTCATCTTCGCCCCGTGCGCCAGGTGATTATCGCCGGCCGGCGTGAGGACCCCAAAGTCAAGGCCATGCTGCGGGCCGTGCATGAGGACTTCCATCCCGACCAGATTCTCTTCCTGGCCGACGGAGGCCGGGCACACCAGGTCTTCTCCAAGACCCAGGAGGGACTTGAGGGTAAGAAGCCGCGCCAGGGACAAGCCACCGCCTACGTCTGCCGCAACTTCGTCTGCAAGTTGCCCACCGACGATATCGAGCAGTTGAAGAAGCTGCTCGAGGAGGACCAGCCGGCGTCCGACGAGGACGACGGTTCCGCCCCTGGAGGGGAGCGCTGAGATGGTGGCGGAGAGAGGCGAGGCAGGGTCCCGAGACCTGACCATCCCGGCAGCGGACGGCTATCCCCTGGCTGCCACGCTCTTTCTCAACGGCCGGCAATGGCTGATCATCAACTCGGCTACCGGCGTCAAGCGCGGCTTCTACAGCAAATTCGCCTCCTACCTGGCTGAGCAGGGCTATTCGGTGGTGACCTACGACTATCGGGGCATCGGAGGGTCGGCGCCGCCTTCGCTCAGGGGCTCGTCGGCTCGAATGAGCGAGTGGGGAGAGCTCGACTTTGCCGGAGTGATGGACTGGGTTGAGAGGCGCAAGCCCTCGCACATGCTGGGCCTCGGTCATAGCGTGGGGGGCCAGATCCTGGGGATGCTTCCGCGAGCCGGACGACTGCATTGCTTCATCGGCGTCGCCTGCCAGAGCGGTTGGTGGGGACACTGGCCGCTGCCCTGGCGATACTTGCTGCCGTTGGGCTGGAAAGTGGCGCTCCCGCTTCTGGTGAGGACTTTCGGCTTTCTGCCTTCCTCCCTGCTTGGATTGGGCGAAGACCTGCCCCCCGGCGTGGCCCGCCAGTGGGCAAATTGGTGCCTTCATCGTCACTACTATCACGGCTCCATAGCTGAACTGCCGGGATTTCGAGACTTCGCCGGCCCGCTGCTGGCCTACAGTTTTTCCGACGACCGCTTCGGTCCCCGGCCCGCGGTTGAAGCCTGGCTGCGCTGGTTTGCGCAGGCCGAAACCCAGCACCGTCATATCAGGCCGGGAGACCTGGGATTGAAGCGGCTGGGGCACTTTGAGTTCTTCCGCCAAGATTCAGTGGATATCTTCTGGGAGCCCTGCCGTCGTTGGCTGGCCGAGCGATGCGGGCGCCCCTCAGAATGAAACGGCTCCCCTTGCCAAGGATGGATTGCATATTGCCCGCCATCGAATGATTGGGGTAGGCTGAGCGCAACTTTGGAGGACGGATGAAGAAGGCGACTGCAAGGATGATGTTGGCGGGAGTCTTGATGCTGATGGCCACTCCCGTGGCGGGACAGGACCAGGGATTGACCGCCGACTACCGCGAGACGGCCGACGCGATTATCGAAGCGGCGCTGAGCGATACGGAGGGATGGGCCAGGCTGAGTCATCTGACCGACCGCATCGGCCATCGTCTGAGCGGGTCGAAGGCCCTGGAAGAGGCGGTGCTGTGGTCCTTCCGGCAAATGCAGCAGGACGGCCTTTCCAACGTGCGCCTGCAGCCGCTGGCGGTGCCTCACTGGGTGAGGGGACGCGAGTGGTTGAAAATCGAGTCCCCGGTCAAGCGCGAGCTGGCCATGCTGGGATTGGGCGGCAGCATCGGGACACCGCCGCAAGGGCTTTCGGCCGAGGTGGTGATGGCCGCTTCCTTCGATCAATTCGAGGCCATGGACCCGGCCCAGGTGGAAGGCAAGATCGTGCTCTGGAACGTGGAATGGAACGGCTATGGACGCACCGTCCGCTACCGCACGCGGGGTGCCGTCGAGGCGGCCCGCAAGGGTGCCGTGGCCTCGCTGGTGCGTTCGGTGGGCCCGGTCAGCTTGCAGACTCCCCACACCGGTGCCATGCGCTACGACGACGAGGTCGAGAAGATCCCGTCAGCAGCGGTCACCATCGAGGGAGCCGAGCTCATTCAGCGTCTGATCAAAGCGGGCGAAAAAGTGCGCCTCCGCCTCTATATGGAGGCTGAGACGCTGCCCGATGCCCTTTCGGCCAACGTAATGGGCGAGATTCCGGGCCGGGAGTTTCCCGACGAGATCGTCGTTCTGGGCGGTCACATCGATTCATGGGACGTGGGTCAAGGGGCTCAGGACGACGGTTCGGGCTGCATCGCCTCGCTGCAGGCGGTGGCCTTGCTCAAGAAGCTGGGCCTGCGGGCCCGGCGCACCATTCGGGTGGTGTTTTGGACCAACGAAGAAAACGGCCTGGCCGGAGCTCGGGCCTACCGCGCCGCCCTGGGCGAGGACGTCGACTCTCACGTCGCCGCCATCGAAATGGACGGCGGCTCAGAGCATCCCGTCGGATTCGGGTTGGCTTCGCTGGCGGTGGCCGGCGTGGCCGGGGGCAGTGAGCGGGTGGTGGCCAAGATGCGCCAAATCGGGGCCTTGATGGATCCTATCGAGGCGGGACGCATCACCTGGGGAGGAGGAGGTGCCGACATCTCGCCCCTCATCCGCGAGGGAGTGCCCGGATTCGGCCTGCGCACCCGGGGCGAGAAATACTTCCACTGGCACCACACCGAGGCCGACACGCTGGACAAGATCGACCCCGAGCACTTCCGCAAGAACGTGGCCGCGCTGGCCATCTTGTCCTATGTCCTGGCCGACATGCCCCAGCGATTTCCCGACTTCCTGCAAGCCGGGGACTAGGGGCCGAAGCCACTCAGTTGTCCGGCTGACCCTCGATGGCGGAAAGAAAGCGTCCTGAGAAGTCTCCGAAGAGGGCGAAGGTAAACACGGGCGACGAAGACTGCACTTCGATGTGTCCGGTGACCAGTTCGAAGCTGGGTCCGAAATAGATGTCCTCGTTGAGCAGGCCCAGGATCCTGCTGCGGCCCTCCAGAGCGAAGATTCTCTCAGCGGCGATTACGCCCTGGGCGTCGTAAGCCCGCACGGTCACGGTGGCCGGCTGGGAATCGGAACTGGCGGTGTTGAGAATGGCCAATCCGGTGAAGATGCCCAGTTCCGCGGATTGGGCCACCTGGAAGAAGCGCGTCAGTTCGTTGCCGAAGGCCTGCATGGGCAGAAGCGAACGCGTCCGCTCTTGGGCCGTACGGAATTCCACCGATCCGATCACCTGTCCCAGGGGACCGAAAAAGCCCACGAAGTCGGCGGGTTGAAGCGAGAATCTGAGGTAGCCGGTGCGCAGTCCCGAGGGGCCGGCGTCGATACTGAAGAGCTCGGTGATTTCGGATACGAACATCTCGCCGGGTGCGACCTCGAAGTCGCGGAGCTCCAATGCCAGTCCATTCTCGTCGAAGATCGTTGCGCGCACTTGCAGAGGACCCTGGGAGGCGTTGAAGAGGCGCACCAGCGTGTCGCCCCCCTGGTTGTCGATCAGGTAGTGAGGCGCCAGCAGTTGGAAAGCCGGCTCGGGCTCCTGGGCCGCGGCCGCGATCATGGAATCGGTCGAGGCCACGAAGGTGAATCCCTTCATGGGGAGCGGCGAATGGAGGGTGATGTAGCCATCTTTAACTTGCTCGAAATCGAAGAGTTCGGAGACCGGCGCCAGCAGCGAACCGCTGTTGGGAAACTCCATTTCTTGCTGGTCCAAGAGCTCTCCGGAAGCATTGAAGAGCTTGAGGTCGATGCCGGGGATCCGGCCGGCGCTATCGTTGAAGAGAAAGAGCTGGGTGCTGTGGCGAAGGTCGTCCTGGACCACGGGGAAGATCAGGTCGCGGCTTCTCGGCAGTTGCCTTCCGATGCCGTCCAGGCGTTGCAGGGAGAGGTCGCCGGCCATGAAGAAGCCTTCCAGATCATCCTGTCCGCGGGCCGCGATGGCCCGTGTCTCAGCCGTCAGCGGCCCGGCTTGTTCGGTGGTCAGGGCCGACTGTCCGCGGGGCTCCAGCAGAGCGGCGGGATCGGTGACGAAGAGCGAGTCGCCGGCGCCGTCCAGACCCTGCAGGATGAGGTTCTGTTGTTGCGAGGTGATGTTGACGACGGCCATTCCCACGAAGGTATTGTCGAAAAGGGTGGGCAGCGGGTGCTGCAAGCGGGCGGGGAACACCAGGAAGGGCCTCACCGATGAGGCCAGACTGATGCTGAGGTTTTCCTGACCGGCCGGTGCCTGATCCCAGTCCAGCGAAGCCGTAAGGTCGATTTCTCCTCCTGTGCGGGGGACGCTCTCCGCCACCGCCTGCACTTCCTGGCCGGGCTCAAGCTGGTTCCAGGTGCAGGTGAAGAGTTGCCCGTCGAGGGCATCGGGGGCGCATTGGCCGCTGGGCGAAGTGAGTTCGACCGGCAATCCCGTTTCCGAAACGACGACTTGCAGGATCACGTTGCTGACGGGCAGGCCGGTGGTATTGGCCACGACCGCCGCCAGCAGAAGCGGTTCGCGGGCCGTGGTGGTCCTTTCGTTCAAGCGGGCCAGCGTCAGTTGCAGGTCGCCCTCCAGCATCGGATTCAGCCATTGGGCCGAAAAGACCGCCTCGTTTCGCTGTTGAGTCCCGAAGGCCGCCGACTTGATCCAGATCGTCTCGCCGGGCTGAACCGTGGCGGTCAGCCGGCCGTTGAAACCGGCGCCGCTGAGGACGTCGCATTGCAGCGGCAGGAAGGCCGAGCACACTCCCCGGTAGGTCTGCAGGACGCTGTTGGCATCGCCTCCTTCGGCAGAGAGCAGGACCTGCGCGGGAAGGGAAGTGTCGTTGCTGAGGCGGTACCATACGCTGGCGGACTGCTCTGCCGGATCCTCCGATCCGCAAGTGGTATCCGGTTCGTTGGGCTCATTGCCGGCATTCAGGGTCGTAACCTGGTCCTGAAAGGGAAGCTGGCTGACCGTGACGGGGACGGCCTGCACGCAGTCATCGTTGGGGGGAGGTCCGGGGGCGGGCTCCAGCGTGAGCTGCAGGTTGCCGGCCGAGCCGCTGAAGGCGGCTATCTTGATGAAGTACCGCACCCCGGGGATAGCGGTAAAACTGACCATCGAGGTCAGGCCCGGTCCGTCGTCGTCGTCGCAGACTTCGTCGGAGACCATGAGCGAGTCGCAGGACCCCTCGTAGACCTGAATGACGGTGTCGTAGTCGCTGCCCGCGGTGGAAAGCAACAGTTGCCTCCGACCGGGCTGATCATGCAGGTAGCTGTACCAGACGGTGCTGTCGCCGGCGCCGAAGATGCAGTCAATGTTGGGCTCCGAGGTCTCGGTGAGGGCGCCTGAGACGTCCCGGCTGTCAAAGAAGGGCAGGGAATCGATGACGACGGCCTGTGGGCAGGCGTCGTTGGCGGGCGGGGGCGCCAACTCCACCTCCCGCACCGAGAAGACCAGGTCGCCGCCCGTCCCCACGAAACTGTCGGCGACCCTCAGCAGGCGGGAAGTCCCTGGCGCGACGGTAAACCGGACCAGGGAGCCGGCTATGGAGAACCCCCCGAAACCGCAAGCCTCAAGATCGATTTGGGGGTTTGAGCAACTGCCGTCGAAAACCTGCAGCACGGTAAAGAAATCGCTCAGGGCCGTATCAGCGTCCACCAAGAGATCGTCGGCGGTGTCGTTTTCCAAACGGTACCAGACGCTTCTCGTATCGGCGTCGAAGCCACATTCAGCATTCTCCTCTCCCATTTCCAGAGTAGCGGCGCGAGTCTTGCGGACGTCCCGGAAAGGAAGCTGAGAGAGCGGCACCGGGACGGCCTGGGAGCAATCGTCGTTGGCCGGAACGGTGAACTCGTTGAGCCGAATATCGGCCTCGGCCGCCTGGGCCGGACCGCCGGCTTGAACGTCGATCAGAAAGGGTGCGGCCTGCGGATCATCGGGCGGAGAAGCCACGTCTTCGTCGGGCCCGCTGTAGAACTCTTCGGGGCCGTTGGAACGTTCGGAGGAGTCGAATGCGAAGTCGGGCGCCCGCAGCACCTGGGTGGAAAAGCCGCCCGCCCGCGTGTCGCGCAGTTCCAGGCTGTAGCGCCCGCCCGGAGTGAGCATGTTGAGGGTATAGGTCCCCGCGAAGGGGGTGACGGGCCCGATCACCTGCACGAAGTCTCCGCTGATGGCCGAGACGGCGTCCACCAGCGGATCGCCGTCCTGATTGCGGGCGATCACCTGGTAGCCGGTGCGGGGCGTACCCAGGCCTGACAAAACCCGGCCGCTGATGGTGGCGGCCTGCTCGATGGAAGCCCCCGGCTGGGGATAGAGTGTGGAGAGGATGGCGATGTCGTCCAGGCTGGGCTGGGCCTGAAAGACTCCCGTTCCGCCCGGGAAGGGCGCCAGAAAGGGATACATGGTCTCCACATGCTCGACGCCCGCGCCCAGCGGCGTTCCGTCGGGATAAAGCGATTCCGTCCCCCCGAAGAACACGGCTTGGCCGTTGACGACCGAGTGGGCCAAATTGAGCAGGTGCCCCAGCTCATGCACCAGGACTCCCCTGAAGTGAGAGCCGTCGCTGTCGGAGTCGAACATGGTAGGCCCGTTGATGAGCACCAGCCCCTCCCGGATGACGCCCTCGGACAGGTATTCGGGTGATGCTACGCCCAGCACGCCGGTAAAGCCGAGGGCATCGAAAATGTCTCCGCTGCCGTTGCCGTTGACGTCTTCGTTGTCGATGACCAGCGGAGTCAGTCCGCCGTTGTTGACTCCCATCACCGAGAGGATATTGTCGATGGCGAAGTCTCCCGCACCCTCGGGACCGAAGATCGACTCGGCCACGCCGCCGTCCACGATCGTCATGGAGGAAGAGGGGATGTCGGTCCAGGCTTGGGCCGCGGCCTGCTGGTGCGCCAGCGACTCGGCTGCCGTGAGGTGTCCCAGGGCGCCGGTATCGAAACGGATGACCACGGTGGGCGGACTGCCGCCCCACAGCAGCGGCTGGCCGGGCTGCTGCAAGATGAGCGGTCCGCCGGCGTGCAGGCCCGAACTCAAGGCGGGCAACGCCAGCAAGGCGGCCGCGGTCAACAGTGCCAGAAGAAGGCGTGAGTCCGGGTATTTCATTGGCGGCCTCCCCGACGCAGCGCCCGCGCCATCTCGCTGATCGGCATCCGTTGGCCCGAAGACAGGCGCAGCACCACCTGACGCAGGGAGGAGTAGGTCACCGGACCTTGGCTGACCGTCCGGGCCTGCGAGCGGCGTTCCTGAAGCCGTTGTTGGGGGGTCTGGGAGGTGTCCAGAGTCAGATTGAGGTTGCCTACGCCGTTAACGGCGATCTGGCTCTCGCCTTTGCCCAATACCCGAAAAGCGCCCTGCAGCAGGCCCACCGGAGAGGCGAATCCCCAGCGGCTGTCCTCGGGCAGGAAGAGGAGGTAGCTCTGGCCCGGCTGGTAATGGGGCATGGCCGCGATGCGGATCTGGTTGCGTCCGGCTTGGACCGGGGCCTGACCGCTCAGTCCGAACTGGCGGATGGTGATTGTGGGCCCATCGACTTGGCCCGCCAGAACCTCCTCCACGCGGAAGGTGTAAGCCGTGTAAGGCAGTCCGCGCTGGTCAACCCCTTGCACCTGGGAAAGGCAGTTTCCGCGGAACACTCGCGAGGAATGGTCGACGAGGTCCTGCAGGTTGAGGGGCCGCAGAGTAGTGGCGGGAGAGAGGTTGACAAGGCAGCAGAAAATGGCGAATGCCAGAATCCATACCCTGGGGGAGGTTAGAGACAAAGGCACGGTAGATCTCCTGGTTTTGGTAGTCACGTCACGAACATCCAAAAAGGTTTTACCACACTCGGCTTTGAATTCGTGACGAATAGAGAGAAGGGTAAGGGAAAAAGGTTCAGGGCCCAAATAGTAAGGGGAGCGGCGACCGTCGCCGCTCCCCTTTCGCCAGGGAGGTTCTTTAGGTAGGTTCGCAGTCTTATACGGCGCTTGCGGGCCAATTGTTCACAGAGAGTCGAAAAAAGACGAGAATAAGAAGTCGGCTTTCTCCGTAGCAAGAGCGCAACCGTCAAGGAGGAAGCCCGTGATAGAGGTCCAGAGACTTACGAAGACGTTCCAGCTTTCCCGCCGCCAGCGGCGGGAGCTGGGGAAGGACCAATCCACCAAGACCCTGACGGCGGTGGACGACGTCAGCTTTGAGTGCCGCCCCGGCCGCATCTTCACCTTGTTGGGTCCTAACGGCGCCGGAAAGACCACGGCCCTGCGCATCATGGCCACGCTCATGAAACCCTCTTCAGGAACCGTGACCGTCAACGGGAACGACGTCCGCAAGTCCCCGAGCCAGGTGCGGGCTTCGATGGGATTCCTGACCGGCAGCACGGGCCTTTACGCTCGTTTGACGCCGCTCGAGATCCTCAAGTATTACGCTGACCTGTACGAACTCCCCTCGGCCGAATTCGAAAAGCGGCGCGATGAGTTGATCGACCGTCTGGGCATCGAATCCTTCACTCATCAGCGCATCGGCAAGCTCTCCACCGGGCAAAAGCAGCGGGTCTCCATCGCCCGCACCATGATTCACGATCCCGAGGTGGTAGTCTTCGATGAACCCACGGCAGGACTCGACGTCATCTCGGCGCGCAACATCGTACAGTTGATCAAAGACTGCCGGGGACGGGGCAAGACCGTCATTTTCTCCACCCACATCATGGGAGAAGTAAGCCTTCTGGCCGACGACCTGGCCATCATCCACAAGGGCCGCCTGCTCTTCAACGGTCCCTTCAAGTCCTTCCGCGAGCGCATGGAATCGCGCTCCTTGGAAGACGAATTCATCCGCATCGTGGAGGCAGCCTGAGCCATGAATCTATCCACCGTTTGGACGATCTTCAAGAAGGAATGCCTCGACACCATCCGTGACCGGCGCACCATCATCGGAATGGTGATACTACCCCTCATCATGTTTCCTCTCATTTTCATGGTGATGGACCGCGTGATCTCTTCGACCGATCAGCAAGCCCGCGAGGCCCTGCTGAAGGTTGCCGTCTTCGACCGGGGGAACGCTTCCGAGTTCGAGTCCTACCTGGCAAAGCAGGAAAGGATCGAGCTGGTTGAGGAGGCTGACCGTGACCAGGTGGAAGCGCTTATTCGCGGCGAGGAACTGGATGGGGCCTACGTGTTCGCGTCCGACTTCGACAGCGCCGTGGCCGACCGGCGTTCGGGCAGGGTGACGGTCTATTTCAAAGCCACCGACACCAAGATCGGCCGCAATCGCATGCTGGAGCCGATCAGGCAGTACAGCAGCGATCTGCTGCGAGCCCGTCTCGAGGAGTTGCAGGTCAGTGAGGAGTTCGTGACGGCCGTGGATATCGAGGAGCGAAACGTTGCCAGCCAAAAAGAGCGCCTAGCCCAGATGGTGGGCGGATTCCTGCCCTACATGTTCATCCTCTTCTGCTTCACCGGCGCCATGTATCCTGCCATCGACTTGGGCGCCGGAGAAAAAGAGCGGGGCACTTTGGAAACCCTGCTGGTCTCGCCCGCCGGACGGCTGGAAATCCTGCTGGGAAAATTCGGGGTAGTGGTCCTGACGGGAGTCTTTGCGGCCTGCATGTCGATCGTCGGGCTCTATATCGGAAGCTCGCAGATCAGGATGGGGGAAGAGCGGATGGGAGACGTCATGGCCCTTCTGGAGGGCCGTTCCATCGTGCTGGTGCTGTCGCTGTTGATTCCGCTGACGGTATTCTTTGCCGGGATCATGCTCTCTTTCAGCGTCTTCGCCAAGAGTTTCAAGGAGGCTCAAAGCATCATCTCTCCCATGATCATCCTGGTGATTTTGCCCGCCGCCATCGGCATGGCCCCGGGGGTGGAATTGAATTCGCTGACAGCTCTGGCGCCCATCCTCAACGTGTCTTTGGCCACCAAAGCCATCATTGCCGAGTCGATCACGACCCTGGAATTGATGCTGACCTACCTGTCGCTGCTTGTCTTCGCCGTCCTGAGCCTGGCTTTTTCCACTCTCTGGTTCGGGCGGGAGGGCGTAATCTTCCGCTGATCACTCGAGGATGGAGCCTTTGGCGGCGCGGGAGAGACGGTCGCGGAGGGCGGCGGACGAAGGTCCTGGAGAAGCCTCGTCCGCCAGGATGAAGGCGGGCTTGAGCGCGTCCAGGGCCCGCAGGTCGGCGTAGAGATGGCGGGCCCGTTCAGCGAGCGTGGGCCGATCGGGGAGAGTCAGGGCTTGGGCGTGAAAACGCAGCAAAGAACGTTCTCCCAGGTATCCGAAGCGGGGAGCCGTTTCTTCTTCATCGCTGTCGACCGCACGGGCTCGGGCGGCCTTTTGCAGGCGCCGGCTCAGAGCCTCCTTGAGCGAGGCGTCGTCAAGGCCGCTGGGGATCAAGTAGAGTGGAGAAAGGGGACGGTAGTGGCCATGGCGGGTCCCCGGAGAACGCCGGGCCTGGCCCTCGCTTTCCACGCGTTCGCCCACCACGCGGGCGATCTGCGGGGCGCTGACTGCGCCCGGGCGCAAGAGAATCACCGTTTCGCCGCTGATGTCCAGCACGGTGGACTCCAGTCCCACCCGGCAAGGTCCGGCGTCGAGGATGAGGGGGATGCGTCCGCCCAGGTCGTGAGCCACGTGGGCCGCGGTGGTGGGGGAGGGGCGTCCCGAGAGGTTGGCGCTGGGCGCCGCCAGAGGACGTCCGGCGCGGGCGATCAGGGCGCGGGCCACCGGGTGATCGGGCAGGCGCACGGCCACGGTGTCGAGTCCCCGGCAGCAGGAGCGCCGGATCTCGGGTCCGGCCGGAACGACCAGCGTCAGAGGACCGGGCCAGAGAGAGTCCGCCAACCGGCGGGCCCGGCTCAGAGCCCGCTCGGCCCCTTCCTCCACCAGTTCCCCGAGCTGCTCCGCCTCGGCGATGTGCACGATGAGCGGATTGTCGGCGGGACGCTGCTTGGCCCGGTAGATCTTCTCCACCGCCGAACGCGAAGTGGCATCGGCTGCCAGTCCGTAGACCGTTTCGGTGGGAAAGGCCACCACTTGGCCGCCGCGCAGCAATTCGGCCGCGCGCCCCACCGCTTCGTCCTCCATGGGGGCGGGACCGACCTTGAGAATGGATGTCTGCATGGCTCGGCTACCATTCGCGGAGGTGGCGCCGCTGGGCGATCTCGTCTTTCACCATGTCGACGAATTCCGCCACCTTGAAGGTCTTCTGCCGGCGGATTCCGTAGCGCCGCACCGTCACCGTCCCGTCGACCTGTTCCTTCTCGCCTACCACCAGCAGGATGGGGATCTTGGAGGTGGCGCCCAGGCGGATCTTCTTGCCCAGCTTTTCGTCCGAGGAGTCGACTTCGCTGCGCACCAGATCTTCCCGCAGCCGCTCGTTCAGCTTCTCGGCGTATTCCAGGAAGTGCTCGCTGACCGGCAGGACGCGCACCTGTACGGGGGCCAGCCAGGTGGGGAAGGCGCCGCCATAGTGCTCGATGAGAAAGGCCACGAAGCGCTCGTGGGTTCCCAAGGGCGCCCGGTGGATGCACAGGGGCGTGTGCTCCTGTCCGTCCGACCC
This sequence comes from Acidobacteriota bacterium, assembly GCA_035471785.1. Taxonomy (NCBI): domain Bacteria; kingdom Pseudomonadati; phylum Acidobacteriota; species Acidobacteriota bacterium. The sequence goes on along the minus strand of DATIPQ010000077.1, from coordinate 15,477 downwards.
CACGTAGGAGAGTCCGAAGCGGGGCGGTATGGCGAAATCGAGCTGGTTGGTAGACACCGTGAACTCGCGTTCCGACACGGTGCTGAACTGAATGTCGACCTTGGGTCCGTAGAAGGCGGCTTCGCCGAGTCCGACCTGGTAGTCCACTTCCAGTTCTTCCATGGCCTCCCGCACCATTTTCTCGGTGTAGTCCCAGGCCTCGGGATCGTCGACGTACTTGTCGCGCGGATCCTCGGGCGCGCGCAGGCTGAGCCGCATGTAGTAGTCGGAGAACTCGAAGAGCGCGTAGAGCTTCTGGTGCAGCCGCATGACGCGCTTGAATTCGTCTTTCACCTGCTGGCGCGTGCAGTAGATGTGGGCGTCGTTCATGTGCATCCCGCGCACCCGCGTCAGCCCCTGCAACTGTCCCGACTTCTCGTAGCGGTAGACCATGCCGTATTCGGCCAAACGCAGCGGAAGGTCGCGATAAGAGCGAGGACGGGCGGCGAAGACCTTGTGGTGATGGGGACAGTTCATGGGCTTGAGGTAGTAATCCTGGTCCACCTCCTCGCCCTCTTCGCCGGCCTCCTGCAAGGTCATGGGCGGGTACATGCCCACCTTGTAATGGGTCAGGTGGCCCGAGGTCTGGTAGAGGCCGCCCTTGGTGATATGGGGCGTGAGGACGCGCTGGTATCCGTCCTTGAACTCCATCTCCATGGCCAGCTTCTCCAGTTCGTGGCACAGTACGGCGCCGTTGGGAAGCCAGAGAGGAAGTCCCTTGCCGATCTCGTCGTCGATGACGTAGATGTCGAGTTGGGCGCCCAGCTTGCGGTGATCGCGCTGCAGGGCCAGTTCGCGCTGGGCAATGTAGGCTTTGAGCTCTTTTTTGGAGGGAAAGGCCCAGCCGTAAATGCGCGTCATCATGGTATTGCGCTCATCGCCACGCCAGTAGGCTCCGGCCACGCTGGCCAGTTTGAAGGCGTCGGGCGGAATCTGGCCGGTGTGCTCTAGGTGAGGCCCTTCGCACATGTCCACGAAAGGGCCGTTGGTGTAGAAGCTGAGCCGGTCGAATCCCTTTTGCTCCAGCAGCTCTTTGGCGTATTCCACCTTGTGGGGCTCGCCCATGTCTTGCAGGCGCTGCACGGCTTCTTCACCCGGCAACTCCTGGCGCTGAAACTCTTGTTTTTCCTGGATGATGCGGCGCATCTCTTTTTCCAGGGTCTGGAAATCTTCTTCGCTGATGGGCTCGGGCAGGATGAAGTCGTAGTAGAAGCCGTTGTCGACGGGAGGGCCGAAACCCAGCTTGGCGCCGGGACGGATCTTCTGCACCGCCTGGGCCAGCACGTGGGCCAGCGAATGACGCATCTTGTAGAGAGGCGTCTGCTTATGCTCTTCAAGTTGATGCTGCATCGTTCCAATACCTCGTCGCAATCCGTGGGAACTTAGCTACGGATCAATCTCGATATCTTCCAAGCTTGACTGAATGACGAAAGATGGAGAGGCTTGACCACGGGCCTTCCGTCGGCGCTTCAACGCACCGAGCCGGTAGTTCGAGAAGTCGTCCAGGCGTGTCGTCTTGATTCGAGCATGGCCAACAGGGATTATATGGAATTGAGGGCGATATGGCAACGAGAGCGGGGCGCGGACCTTCCTGGGATGGGGAGCGGGCGCGGTCCAGCCGGGAAGAAACGGAGACTTCATGCCTGAACTGATGCGAGCTGTGCGAAAGCTCGGTCCCCGCGCGGGACTGGAGATGACCGAGATGCCGGTTCCCCGGGTCGGTCCCGAGGAGGTGCTTGTGGAAGTGCAAGCCGCCAGCATTTGCGGCACCGACCGTCACATCTACGAGTGGACTCCCTGGGCCCGCCACCGCTGCGGCGACAAGATTCCCTTTACCCAGGGCCACGAACTGTGCGGAAAGGTGGTGGAGACGGGAGAGCGGGTCCAGCAGCGCCGAGTAGGCCAATTCGTCAGCGCTGAAAGTCATATCGTCGACTACCAGGGCGAGTACTTCCGCAGAGGACTGGCTCACGTGGCGCCGGAAACCCGCATCATCGGGGTGGACCGGGACGGAGCCTTCGCCCAATACATCGTGCTGCCCTGGCAGAATGTCCGTCCCAATCCTCCCGACATGCCGCTCAAGGTGGCCGTCCTCAAGGAGAACTTCGGCAATGCCATTCATGTGGGGTATGCCGTGGAACTGGTGGGGCGGGACGTGCTCATCACCGGGGCCGGTCCGGTGGGCTTGATGACGCTGCTCATCGTAAGAGCCCTGGGAGCGCGCACCATCTTGGTATCCGACATCAGCCGCTACCGCCTCGACTTCGCCCTCAAGCTGGGAGCCGACGACGTCATCAATCCCAAGCAGGAGAAGCTGGTCGAGAAGGTGCGCGATCTGAGTCCGCACGGGGGAGTGGACGTGCTGCTGGAAATGTCGGGCGCTCCCCAGGCCATTGTGGGCGGCCTGGAGTTGCTTCACGCGGGCGGGCACGCCGTGGCCTTCGGATTGCCCGACGACCCCCTCACCCTTGAACTCAGCGATCTGGTCATCTTCAAGGGCCTCACCCTGCACGGAATCGTGGGACGCCGCCTGTGGGACACCTGGGAGAAGATGGAGTCGCTGCTCGACGGCGGATTGGTCGACCTTTCCCAGATCGTCACCCACCAGTTTCCTCTGGCCGAGTTCGACCAGGCTTTCAAGACCATGGAGGCGGGACGTTGCGGTAAAGTCATGATGCGGCCCTGACGATGAGATGTTGGACGTCACAGAAAGGTGAAATCGATGTCCAACCCGTCAACTCCGGCCGCTCAGGAACGCTCCGCGGCAACCCATTTCGAGGCCTTGCTCAAGCAGGCCATCACAGCCGAGGCCTCGGACATTCACCTGCGCGCCGGCAATCCTCCCCGCATCCGCCGCCACGGCGCCATCAAGCCGTTGCCCGGATGGGCCGCCCTGAACGCTTCCGATACGGCATCCATCGCCGCCCGCATCCTCTACCAGGCCCGCGTCCGCGACAAGGAAGAGGTGCTCAAGCGGGTCCGCGACCTGCTCGACGAGGACTGCTCCTACGCCTTCTCAGGAGGACGCTTCCGCGTCAATCTGTGCCGCCAGCGCGGCACCCTTGACGTGGTCATGCGGGTGGTTCCCGAAACGCCTCCGTGCCTGGACGAGCTTCAGCTCCCCGAAGTTCTGGCCGACATCGCCATGGAAGAACGCGGGCTGGTGCTGGTCACCGGCGTCACCGGGTCGGGCAAGTCGACCTCGCTGGCCGCCATGATCGACCACATCAACCATCATGCCGAAAAGAAGATCATCACCATCGAAGACCCCATCGAGTATCAGCATCGCGACATGCGTTCGGCCATCACCCAGCGCGAGGTGGGCGCCGATACCGAGAGCTTCAAGAAGGCGCTGAGGGCGGCCTTGCGCCAGGATCCCGACGTCATCATGGTGGGCGAGATGCGCGACCGCGAAACCATCGACATCGCCATGAAGGCGGCCGAGACGGGTCATCTGGTCTTCAGCACCCTGCACACCTCGGACGTGGAGAAGACCGTCACCCGCATCGTCAGCATGTTCGAGCGGGACGAGCAGTCGGTGGCCCGCCTGCGACTGGCCGATTCGCTCAGAGCCGCCATCTCCCAGCGCCTGCTGCCTCGCAAGGACGCCAGAGGACGGGTAGCCGCCATGGAGATCATGCGCGTCACTCTCTCCGTCAAGTCCTGCATCGAAGACCCCTCCAAGGGAGGCATGCTGGAGTGGGTGGCCAAGGGCGCTCAGTGGGGAATGCAGACCTTCGACCAGCACCTGACCCAGCTCTATCAAGAAGGCCTCATCCGCCTGGAAACCGCCAAAGCCGCCGCCACATCGCCCAACGACTTCGAGCGCAACCTGTCCTTTACCTAGGACTGCTCAGCGGGGAATCCACCAGAAGACCACAAGCAGCGCCGAGAGGATGGCGGCCAGCGCGATCCAGAGCAGAGGGAGGCGTCCGGCGCGGGCCCGGAAGCGGCTGGCGGGAGAAGTCCACTGCAGCTCGGACTTCTGGTAGTGGCGGCGGTAGTTGTCGCGGATGCCCAGCAGGACGCTCACGCCCATGGCGTAGAAGATCCCGAAAAGCAGCGTGAAGAGAGCCAGTTGAAAAAGACGGTCCGTCCACAGCCAACGCAAGTCCACGCTTCACCTCAGGCTTCGTCGCCCAGCGGAATCATGCGGAAGCGCCCTTGTCCGTCCTCCTCTTCGCAATCCACCTGGCAGCGGGCGATGTAGGGCAGGTTGCGGTAGCAGCCCCGGTAATCGAGTCCGTAGCCGATCAGGAACTCCTCCGACACCTCGAAGCCGGTATAGCGTACGGGGATGCGGGCCAGCCGCAGTTCGGGACGCGCCAGCAGCACCGCCACCTGCAAGGAGGCCGGATCGCGCTGGGCCAGTTGGGAACAGACGAAGTGCAGATTCAGTCCGGTGTCGATGATGTTGTCGGCCAGCAATACATGGCGTCCGCAGATGTCGTCGTCCAGGTCTTTGAGGAAGCTGGCCTCTCCGCCGGGACTGCCGTCGAAGCGGCTGACGGCCAGGAAGTCGAGGCGCACCGTCAGGTCGATGGCCCGCACCAGGTCGCAGACAAAGGGGACGGCTCCGTTGAGAAGTCCGATGACGGTCAAGTCGGCCCCCGCGTAGTCGCGCGAGATCCGGGAGGCCATTTCCTCCACCCGGCTCCGCAGGTCGGCCGCGTCGAAGACGATTTCATGTCCCAATGAAGGACTCGGCACTTGGGGAGAGGCGGCGCTCATTCTTGGGCTTCGAATTTCAGGCGCAGCTTGCGGAAGTCGCGCCGGTAGAGGATTTTCAGATTGAACTCGGGATAAAGGTTGCGGAAGCGGCGCACCTTGCCGTTCTTCTTGGTCACCAGTCGCTGCTTCATGGTGGTCAATTCGATGAAGAGGTCGAATTGAGGCAAGTAGAAATCGGGGGTGAAACTCTCGGCGATGTTGCCGGAATCATCGCGCTCCAGGGGAAAGCAAGCCGGCTCGTAACGCCACTCGATGCCATAGAAGTCGAGAAGGCGGGCGAAGTCTTCTTCGCTTTCATGGGCGAACTCGTTTTCCAGAGAAACAACATCCACGACTCCCATCTCGCCGTCATCTTCGCACAGCCCTCTGACTTGAAGTGCGCGGTGGAGGGCGGGGCGCCCGAGGCGCGCGCGGTCCTGTCCGCTAGCGGGCAAGGGCGTCCCGCCAGCGGACGCTGAAGGCCGCCTCCGGCCCCGCCGCGACTGCATTTGCAGATTGGCACTACTCTTGCTTTATGCTAGTGGTAAGACTGCGTGTCTTCTCGACCACGATATCGAGGACGGTGCGAATCGCCGCCCGACCGGCGTGGCTTCCGTCCGCTTGTTAGGAGGCCCTGATGTCTCGACGTGAACGCCTGCGCGAATTTGTAGAAGCGCCGCCTTCCGCTGACTATCTCGAGGAGAAGGAAGGAGAGGGATGGAAACTGGTGGCGCTGGAATTCGAGCGCCCTGCTCAAGGTCCGCCGCGCGAGGAGCAGGAACCGCTTTATCAAGAAGTCCCCTACGGACTGCGGGTGGCCGAAGATTGCCTTCACCTGGAAGAGAATGAAGAGGAACGGCGCGCCCTGGTCCTGATGCTGGAGCAGTTGATCGCCGACAAGAAGCTCTCCGAAGTAGCCTCGGCCCTCAACCAGGAAGGCCTGCGCACCCGCTCGGGCGACCGCTGGAATTCGCTTGACATCTTCAACCTTTTTCCGCGCCTGATCGAGGTGGCGCCGGTCATTTACCCGTCGGCCGATTGGGAGGCGGTGCGCCGCCGCGGACTGATCCGCGCCGCCGGCTAGACTTGTGGCAGCCCTTATCCCCAGCGGACGGGAACCGGCACGAAGGTGAGGATGAAAATCAGCAGGGCCACCAGCGCCCAAGCTGCCCGTCCTTTCCCCGGCCTGAGGCCCTGCTCGTCGAGGGGAGGCGGATGGCGGAAGCCGAACTTGCGCACCAGCAGCGCGAAGAGCAGGTAGGAGGGGAAGGGCCAGGACCAGATGCTGAGGGCCACCAGCGCCCAGAAGGTCAAGTGGGACACCATGCGGTGGACGCGGCGTCCGAAGAGGGCGTAGACGATGTGTCCGCCGTCGAGCTGGCCGATGGGCAGCAGATTGATGGAGGTGGCCAGGCCTCCGAACAGCGCCGCCCAGCCGATGGGGTGGATGATCCACAAATGGCCCTCGGGCAGAGGGCTCAGCCACTGCCCCACCCATTCGAAGAGCAGGGGAACCGCAAATACCAGTCCCCGGGCTTCGCTGTCCTGGGGAATCTCCACGCTTGACGACCAGAGCAGGGACAGCATCAGCACCGGAATCAGCACCACGAATCCGGCGATGGGCCCGCCGATGCCCACGTCGAAAAGCTCCTTGCGGTTGCGGAAGGGCTCGCGTATGCGGATGACGGCGCCCATCGTCCCGAAGATAAAGGGCACCGGGATCACGTACGGCAGGGTGGCACTGATGCGGTAGTAGCGGCAATAGAGATAGTGCCCCATCTCGTGGGCCAGCAAGATGGCCAGGATGCAGAAGCTGAAGGCCGCAGCCCGCATCCAATCGATGGAGCGCGCCACTCCCGCGATGGTAAAAGAATCGAACAGGGGGGCTCCCCACAAGCGGACTTTATCGATGAAGTAGCCGGAATCGTAAGTGACCGCGTGTTCCAGCCCGGCCATGACGGTGGTGAAGATGGTCAGCACCAGCATCAGGACGTTGATCCAGACGCGCGGGGAGGGGGGCTGCTCGGCCTCGGAGCCGGGCTCTTCCATCAGAAGGGGTTCAGGAATCGAGTCCCGCAGAGGCGGAAAAGACGGTTGGCTCAATGGTGGTCAGTGTTCGTTGGAGGTGGACTGCATATCGTTGAAGCGGATCTCTTTGCCCGGTTTGAAGCGGACTGTCTTGCCCGGCGGTATGGGAACCTCGTCTCCAGTACGGGGATTGCGTCCAATTCCGCTCTTGCGCGGCTTGACCATGAAGACGCCGAATCCGCGAAGCTCGATGCGCTCTCCTTCTTTCATGGCCGTCTTGAGGGCCTCGAAAACCGCATCTACGGCCGACTCCGCCTTGACTTTGGTGACCTCCATCCGATCCGCAACACGCCGTACAATGTCTTGTTTGATCACGGTACCCTGTAGCCTCCTGGGAATCGACAGCCCGTCGTTAAACTGTTCATAAGACTATACTTGTCTAAGCCTTTCGAGTCAACCTGCAGGAGCCTTTGGGAAAGCCCCGGCCCTTGGCCGCTTCACGGGGCGGGCCAGGGTAAGCTAAACTGCCCGCCATGGGCCTCAAGGCTGACCACTGGATCGAGCGCATGGCGCGCGAAAAAGCCATGATCGATCCTTTCCAAAGCTCTCAGGTGGGCGCGTCCGTCATTTCTTACGGCGTTTCTTCCTACGGCTACGATTTCCGCCTCTCGCGCTTCTTTAAGCGTCCGCCCCGGGGCGACGAGCCGCTGGACCCCAAGGCCGTGGCGGCCGACGATTTTATCCAGGAAGAGGGCGATTCCTGTCTTATCGAGCCGGCATCGTTCCTGCTGGCGCGTTCGCTGGAATACTTCCGCATCCCGCGCGACGTGTTGACGCTGTGCACCGGAAAATCGACCTACGCCCGCTGCGGGGTGGTGGTCAACGTGACGCCCTTCGAACCGGAATGGGAAGGTTACGCCACCCTATCCATTTCAAACACCGGCCGTCGTCCAGTGCGCATCTACGCCGGGGAGGGCATCGGCCAGTTGGTGTTCCTGAGCGCTCGGGAGCCCTGCCGCGTTTCCTACGCCGACCGCAAGGGCAAGTACCAGGCTCAGCAGGACATCACCACGGCCCGCGTGGAGGACGACTCATGAAGACCGGTCGGATCAGACATTTCGGGCCGGTTGTGCTGGCCTTGCTGATGACCGCCGCTTCCTGCGGATACAAGACGGCGGCTTCCCAGCGTCTCGACTACGGCATCAAGACGGTGGCCGTCATGCCGCTGGAGAACACCAGCGCCACCGCCGCCGTGGAGCAGTTGCTGACGCGCCAGCTGATTCGCGAACTGGTGGAGCGTTCGGGCTACCGGGTCATCGATGATCCCTCCCGGGCCGACGCCGTTCTCTCGGGCACGGTGGTGTCGGTACGCGCCAACTCGGTACTGTTTGGCCGCACCACCACCCTGGGCAGCACTTTTCTGGTGGAAATGCGGGCCCAGGTGGAATTTCAAAACCGCGTCACCGGCCAGGTGCTCTATCGCAACAACGACTACATTTTCCGTGAGCAATACCAGATCAACGCCGACGTCGACCATTTCTTCTCCGAGCAGAATCCCGCCCTGGGCCGCATCGCCGAAGACTTTGCGGGGTCGGTAATCAGCAGCATTCTGGAAGGTTTCTAACGCTTCACCATGGATCTCAAGGCTTTTCAAGGGTCGCTCTCCGATCCCCGTCCGGTTTATTTTCTCAAATCGGGCCAGGACTATCTGCGCAAGAAGGTCTTCGCCCTTTGCGAGGCCCAGGTCGAGGAGGGGGCGCGCAGCTTTGACTGGAAGGTTTTCGATTTGGCCTCGGATGAGACTTCGCAGGTCGTGAGCGCGGCCCGCACTCTTCCCTGGATGGGGCCGCGGCGCTGGATCTGGGTTCGCAACGCCGAGCAGGGCTCTGAAGAGCTGGGACGATACCTGAAGGATCCGGCCGCCCGCACGGTGATGATCGTGGAGGCCTCGCGCAAGGGCAAGGGCTGGCCCGCCAAACTCCCCAGCCTCGATTCGGAAAGCGATCTGCCGCCCCAGCAGTGGGTTCGCCGCAGGGCCCGCGACGAGGGCTTCGAGATGGAGCAAGCCGCCGCCCGCAGGCTGGTGGAATTGTCGGGCGAGGACTTGCAGCGTCTCGACAACGAACTGGAGAAGCTTTTTCTCTACACTCTGAAAGACCGCAAGATCACCTTGCAGGCGGTGTCCGACATGACGCTGCAGGCCCGCGACTACGACGTCTTCGCCCTAATCGGCGCGGTGGCTGAAAACGACTCCAAGAAGGCGCTTTCCATCCTGGGACGCCTTTTCGAAGCCGGCAATACGCCTCAGGCGGTGCTGGCCATGCTCTACTGGAACTTCCGCCGCCTGCTGGTGGCCAAGGAACTGCTGGAAGAACGGCGGATGCGCTTCTGGGACGTGCTCAAGAAACTCAAGATCTGGAGCTATAAGGGCAAGGAGCAGCAGGTGCGCCGCTATTCCCGCGCCCACCTGCAACGCCTGCTGGTGCGCTTGCGGGAAACCGACCGCCTGCTCAAAAGCACCTCCAGCAACGAGAAAGCGGCCTTGGAGCGCTTCATCCTGGAGGCATGCCATGCCGGCTCCTGAGGGCGGCGATGCAGCGAACTGCCTCTCGGCACCGTCGGCCTATTGACAGCAAGGGTACGGGAGCACTACAATCAAGGGCTTTGCTAGGGGGCGAGTTGCGTTCGGCTCACCCCCGGAGAAGATCGACATTTGAAGGAGAGACGAATCTCATGCCCAATATCAAGTCTGCCGCCAAAAGGATGAGGCAGAGCCGGGTCCGGCGCATGCGCAACCGCATTCGCCGCCAACAGATGCGGACCGCCATCAAGCGCTTCCGCCAGATGCTTGATGACAAGCAGGCGGCTGAAGCGCGGGAATTCTTGCCTAAGGTCTACTCGGAGATCGACAAAAAAGCCCGCAAAGGCGTCATTCACAAAAATGCCGCCGCCCGCTACAAGGCCCGCCTGACCAAGAGGCTGCACCAACTAGAGGCCGAAGGCACGGCGTCCTGAGCTGAGCGGGGGAGGAGCAGTCCCCGCCCGTCCTGACCGCTCCCCGCCCTCCCTCCCACAAGGCCCCCTTGAGAAACATCGACCTACCCGCACGCGGTGCGGAACTTCTTTTCGACGTCCAAGGCGAGACACTGCGCTTTCTGGAAGACGCCTTCGGCTGCAATATCCACGCCCGTGGCAACCGGGTCTCGGTGGAATCCGAGAGCGAAGAAAAAGAGCGCCGCCTGGCCCGCCTGCTGCGCGAGTTCTCCGACCTGGTGGAGAGCGGAGAGGAGTTCACCAACGGCGATCTGCAGCATGCCTTCGAGATGGTCTCCGAAGGCGCGGCGGCGACGCTGGGAGATTTCTTCCGCGACGTTCCCGTCATCCGCACCCCCATCCGCGAAGTCGTCCCGCGGGGCGCCAACCAGACCCGCTACGTGCGCATGATCGACAGTCACGACCTGGTGTTCGGCATCGGTCCGGCCGGCACCGGCAAGACGTATCTGGCGGTGGCGGTAGGAGTGCAGCGCCTCCTCAACAAGACCATCCAGCGCATCATCCTGGCTCGTCCGGCCGTGGAGGCCGGCGAGAAGCTGGGATTCTTGCCCGGCGACCTGCAGGAAAAGGTCAATCCCTATTTGCGTCCCCTCTACGATGCGCTCCACCACATGCTTTCCGGCGAGAAGGTCAACAAGCTGATGGAACGGGGCGTGATCGAGATCGCGCCCCTGGCCTTCATGCGGGGGCGAACCCTCAGCGATTCCTTCATCATCCTCGACGAGGCCCAAAACTGCACCTCCGAGCAGATGAAGATGTTCCTGACCCGTATCGGCATGAATTCGCAAGCCGTGGTCACCGGAGACATCACCCAGATCGACCTGCCTCGGGGACAGCGCTCCGGACTGATCGAGTGCATGGACCTCCTCTCCAGGGTGTCGGGCATCGCCTTTTGCACCTTCACCCAGAAAGACGTGGTGCGTCACCGCCTGGTCAAGGCCATTATCGAAGCCTACGATTCCCGCCGCTCTCCCGGGAAAGATCGATGAACGCGGAAGGGAAATCCAGGGCTGAAGTCCATTTCCGGCTGTTTATCCTGCACTTGAGGTACACAAAGCAGGGCGATCCAAATCCTTGAATAGGAACGGCGGAATCTGATACATTTAGCTGCGACAATGCGCCAAGCCTTAACACGCCACTTTTTTAAGCCCACAAACACAAAACAGAGAGGAGGGGTCGTCAATAATGGATGAGACGAAGCTCAGAGAGTATCTGGCCCAGAATGATGAGGAATTCCGGCAGCTCAGTCAGCAGCATCGCGAATTCGATCAGCAACTGGAAGCACTGATTCAGAAGCCCTATCCCAGCGAAGACGACCAACTTCGAGAAACGATCCTGAAAAAAAAGAAACTGGCGCTGAAAGACCAGATGCAGATGCGCATCAATCAATACGTGGCGCAGCAGGCCTCTGGTTAAGCGGCATGCGTTTCATTTGAGGAAAGGAACCCGGCGCCGCCGGGGCAGACGCTCGCTCAAGCGAGGCGTTCGTTCAACACCCGCGGAGTGCACTCCGCGGGTTTTTTTGTTCGCTCGGGCGGCTGCCGGAGTTTGCTATCCTTTGGAGGCTCATGGTCAAGGACGGCTTTTACTTCAATATTCCCGTGCTGGCTCTGATTGCCGTTTGTCTGGCGTTGGGGCTTTGGGCTTGGGCTGTGCCGTTGATTCTCCTGGGAGGCTTCGTCCTCTATTTCTTCCGCAACCCTGAGCGCGAGATCCCGGCCGATCCGGGCGCCTTGGTCTCGCCCGCCGACGGCAAGGTGGTGCAGGTTGAAGAGGACAGCAGCGGACTGCTGCGCGTCAGCATCTTCCTCTCGGTGTTCGACGTGCACGTCAACAGGGCCCCCATCGGCGGACGCATCGTGCGCCAGGACTACCATCCGGGACGCTTTCTGCTGGCCTTTGACGAACGGGCCTCGGTCGAAAACGAGCGTTTGGTGTTGACCATCGAGGATGAAGCGGGCCGCCAGCTCACCTTTGCTCTCATCACCGGGTTGATCGCCCGCCGCATCGTGCCCTGGAAAGTGGCCGGAGAAGAGGTCGCCAAAGGTGATAGAATAGGGCTAATCCGCTTTGGAAGCCGAGTCGACGTTTTTTTGCCCCGGCAGTGTCATCCTGAGGTGAGGAAAGGTGATCGGGTGATGGGCGGATCGAGCGTCATCGCCCGATGGAGCTAAGCGTGCTGTTCAATTCCAAAGAGTTGGAATCAGAAGCCCGCGGCCTCTTCTCGCCGCGGCGAAAGTTGCGCCGCAGCGTCTATCTGCTGCCCACTCTGTTCACCGTGGGCAATATTTTTTTCGGATTCTACGCCTTGATTTCGACGCTGGTCGGCGATTACGACATGGCCGCCATGGCTATCGGAATCGCCGTCGTGCTGGACGGACTGGACGGCCGGGTGGCCCGCATGGCCAACGCCACCAGCGATTTCGGCCTGCAGCTCGATTCACTGGCCGACGTTGTCAGCTTCGGAGTGGCCCCCGCCGTATTGCTCTATACCTGGGGAATGCAGGACTTGGGCAGGCTGGCCCAGTGCTCGGCCTTCATTTTTCTTATCTGCGGGGCCATGCGGCTGGCCCGCTTCAACGTTCAGACCAGCGACTTGAAGAGTTTCGCCGGACTGCCCATCCCCGCTGGAGCAGGCTTCGTAGCCGCCACCGTGCATTTCTTGAAGGCCCCACCTCCATGGCCCCACTTCGACCTGATGCTGGTGGTGGCCACCTACGTCGTTTCCTTCCTGATGATCTCCACCCTGCGCTATCCGTCCATGAAGAAACTCAACCTGGCGCGGGGCAAGAGCCACTTGCTGGTGGTCCTGGTGGCCTTGGCAGTGGCGGGAATGATCTGGTATTCGCAGGTGGCCCTCTTGCTGGTGGCCTATACCTACGCCGCCAGCGGCCCCTTCATCCGGCTCCTCTCGGCCCTTCGCAGACAGAGCAAGTGACAACCCTCCCCGGCCCAACTCACAAGCGGGAGGTTTGGAGGTTTCTTGCGAGTTGGGCCTTGGGAGTTGGACTTGGTCTCAAAGGCGGCGTTTTCCGCCCTTGGGGGGCGAGGGTTCTTCGATCTCGATGGTGAAGGACATGGCGCGTCCGCGGCGGTAGACGCGCAGGTCGTTGTTCTGGCCGGCCTTGAGCCTCAGGGAGAGGCGATGGGGCTGACCCACCTCGTCGCCGTTGAGCTCCACGATGACGTCGCCGGCTTGCAGTCCGGCGCGGGCGGCGGGGCTGTCGGCGACCACCTCGGTGACGAGAAGGCCCTGCGAGTCGGGGACTTCCAGGAAGTCGGCCAATTGCTCGGTGAGAGTGATCACTGAGACCCCCAGCCGCGGCCGCGAACTCATCACGAAGATGTGCGACCGGCCCTCGCCCGGTTCGACGCGGAAGCGTTCCAGATTGTCCCAGTCGAAGTCGAAGTGCAGATCGTCGAGGTCGCGGGGGCGGATGACCGAGCTCTGGCGTTTCCCCACCTGCACCATTATCTGCTGCTGCCGTCCGCCGCGGTTGACGGACAGATCGATCTCGCGTCCGGGAGGGGTCTCCGAAACCAGGCGCTGCAAGTGGCGGACACTCAGCACGGTCACGCCAGCGTACTCCAGGATGGCGTCTCCGGGCTGCAGTCCGGCCTCTTCCGCCGGGGTCCCCGGCTCCACACGCTCGATGACCACGCCGGCCACCCGTTGCAGGCTCAGGGAAGCCGCGTCATCTGCGTCCACGTTGCGCAGCTCTACCCCCAGGTAGCCTCCGTCCCTCTGCAAGAAACGGATCTCCTGAGCCAACAGGGGACCGGCCGCCAGCAAAGATACGCACAATAGAATCAAAAGGGATTTCAACCTCATTGTCCTGTAACTCCTTTCTAGATCGTCTACACGCCGGAAGACGTGTTCGGTTCCTAAAATACTACACTTGTAAGATTAGACGCGGACGGTTTGCCTTTGGTCGAAAAAAGAAGCCGTCCGACGATCGTGCTGCACGCATCTGCCCTTCGGCGCTGTGTTATGCTGACCGTCTTTGAACAAGCCCGTCGCTTTCCGCGGCGTTTTGGAGGATGATATGAGATTTTTGATGTCCCTTTCCCTTTCTGCGCTCCTGATGCTGGCGGCCGTTTTCCCTCTTCTGGCCCAGGAACAGGGCCAGGAATCGACCTCGCCTGAAGCTGACCCGGAAGAGGTGGTGGCGGAGATGGATGGCTACCGGCTGACCCAATCCGAGGTGGACCAACTGGTGGCGTCGCTGGGTCCAAGAGCCCGCCAGCAGTTGCAGGGTGAGAAGCAGCGCAGGCAGTTCATCCGCAAATGGATGGAGGTGAAGGCGATCGCCCGCGAGGCCGAGGAATCCGGACTCGACGAGGATGAGACCTTCCAGCGTCAGATGGAACTCCGCCGGACTCAGGCTCTGGCCGACTATTACCGCGCCAAAGTTTCCCAAGCGGCCAGCGTCAGCGAAGAGGACATGCAGGCCTATTACGAGCAGAACAAGGAGTACTTCCGCCATCCCCGCATGGTCAGGCTGAACAGCATCATGGTGGGCAGTGAAGAAGAAGCCAGGAGCATCGTCGAGCAGCTCAGGAACGGGGGGGACTTCGAAAAGATCGCTCAAGTGCGCTCCAAGGACATACGCACCCGAGACCGGGGCGGGTTCATGGGATGGATTCAGCCCGGACAGCTGGAAGCCGCCATGGAGCAGGTGGCCTTCGGCCTGGAGGAAGGCGAGATATCGGAGCCTCTGCGCACGGTACAGGGCTGGCATATCCTGATGGTCGACGGCACGCGGGAGCCCGGCTACTTGACGATCGACGACATTCGCGACAACCTTGCACAGCAGTTGCTGCAGTTGAAGCAGAAAGAGGAGGCCGATGAGCTGGCCCGCCGGGCCTCCGAGAAATACAATGTGAAACTGCATTTCGAACTCGAAAAGGAGGAAGAGGAAAGCCCTCCCGGAGAGCAGCAATAGAGTCGCCAGGCAAACGTTTCCAGGAATTTGCAACTTTTCAAACAGGACCCAATCAAAAGTAGTTGAGCGTAGATGGAAAAGGGCGAAAGCCCCGTAAGAAGCAGAATCTCGGCATCTCCCCCGAAGAGTTGGAGAAGCTGGTCGAGCGCGCCAAGAACGGCGACGTCGAAGCGTTCCATGGGATCTACGAGATCTTCGGAGAGCGCATTCTGAACTACATCTACCGATTGACAAGTTCAAGAGAAGACGCTGAGGATTTGGCCCAGGACACGTTCATCCTGGCCTTCCGCAAACTGGGGACGCTGAAAGACAACCGCAAGATTCAGAGCTGGCTGTACCGCATCGCCCAGAACAACGTCTTCCAAAAATATCGAGGGAAGAAGCATTACTTCGAATCGATTGACGAGGATGACGCCGTAGAGCTACCCGAGACGCAACAACACGGCGTTCCCTCCAAGTCGCCCGAGGAGGCTGTCTTGTCCGGAGAACTGGGTGAACTGGTTGAAAAGGTGATTGCCGACCTGCCGCCCAAGTACCGCGAAGTCTTCGTCCTCTCGGCCGTACAGAAAATGAGCTATCAGGATATCAGCGAAGTGGTCGGCCGGTCGCTTGCCTCGGTCAAATCCGACATTCATCGGGCTCGAGTGCAAGTCCGCGACAGGATCAAGGAGTATCTTGGTGAAAACTACGGAATGTCACA
>DATIPQ010000076.1 GCA_035471785.1 Acidobacteriota bacterium | reverse complement strand
GACGTCTCGGGGCTGTCTCACCTGAAAGTGGAAGCGGAGGAGATCCGTTACCGCTCGCAATTGGCTGAAGCGGAGACGGGACTGGCCGCGGCTTGGAGGGAGTTCTCGGCCTGGACGGACTGGCCCGCGGCGACGCCGCCTCAACTGCAGGAGCCCGGGCTCCTGGACGAGCCCCGCCAAGCCTTGCAGACGCTACGGAGCCTGGCCCTGTCGCAGCGGGCCGACCTGCGGGCCCTGCAAGCCCAGTTGGAGGAAAAGCAGGCCTTGCTGGCCCTGCAGCGTGCCGAGAAGGTGCCGGACTTAACCGTCGGAGGCGGTTTCAAAAGGGACTTCGGGCAAAACTCCTTCCATGTCGGTATCGATTTCCCTCTTCCCCTCTTCGACCGCAATCGGGGAGCCGTCAGCGCGGCCCGGGCCCAAGTCGAGAGCGCACGCAGCGAGTTGCGCTGGAGACAGATCCTGGCCGGCAAAGAGGTTGAGGAGGCCTTCAGACGCTTCAGCTTTCAGCGCGACGAGGTGCAGCGGCTGCGCGAGGCGGTCATGGACCGGCTTGACACCATCGTCGAGATCACCGCCCAGTCCTACGGCGAAGGCGAAGCCAGCCTACTGGAACTGCTGGACGCCATGCGGGTGCAGTTGGAAGCTTCGCTCAACTTTCAGACCTTGCTGCTGCAAGCCCGCCTTTCACGAGTCGACCTTGAGGAAGCCGTGGGAGGCCCAGTCGATTGAGGCTAGCATGACGAAACTATGGTCGCCGCCCACTCTCGCCCGGCCCCTGCTGCTGGCGGTTCTGGCACTTGTGCTCTCCAACTGCGGCCACAGCCATGACGGCGAGGATCATTCACATGGGGAAGAAAGCCACAGTCATGACGAGGATGACGAAGCCCTCTCAGATACGGTGTGGAACGACCGCTTCGAGCTCTTCATGGAACACCCTCCCCTCCGGAGCGGCGAAACCGTCGATTTCCTGGTCCATCTGACCATCCTGGACGGCTCACGGCCGGTCACTGAAGGGCCGGTCAGCTTCATCTTCACCCGCTCCGGAAGGGAGCTGCGCCGGATCAATGCCGAGGAACCGCTGCGTCCTGGCATCTTCAGCTTGAGTACGAGCTTTGACGAGCCTGGTCCCCTGGTTTTGACAGTAGACATTCAAGGCGGTCCCGTGAAGGGTTCCATCAAGGCCTCGCCGCTGACCGTGCATGCCAAGGACGACCCGGCCTCCCTTGCGGCCCAAGGCCAAGACACCCAAGAGGGAACCATCGGCTTTCTCAAGGAGCAGCAGTGGACCGTGGACTTCTCCACGACCCTGGCAGAGCAGCGCAGGATCGAGGGTTTTCTGAACGCCCCCGCGCGGGTGACGGCGCCCAGCGGACTCGACAGCACGGTCTTCTCTCCCTCGCAGGGCCTCTACCGCCAACCGCCCGAGGGCGTTCCGCGGCAGGGCTCGCGGGTGAGGAAGGGGACCCTGCTGGGATGGGTGGAGCCCACGCCCGCCGAGCGCATCGCCATGGCCTCCAGTCAGATTCAAGCCGGCCAGACACTGGTGCGCCTGCGCAACGATCTGGCTCAGGCGGAAAGCGACGTGACCGAGCAGAAGAGCCGGCTTCAAACCGCCCGGCAGGAGATCCAGCGGCTGGAGAGGCTGCTGGAGCTGCAGGCCGTCCCCCGCAAGCGCCTGGAAGAGGCCCAGAGCCGCAGGGAGATCCATCAGGCCTCGCTGGAGGCGGCTCAGACCCGCCGTCAGCAACTGCGCCAGCAGCTGCAGAAGCAAACCGCCCAAACCGATGCCCAGAAACTGGACCAGCGACTGGCGCTCCATTCGCCCATCACCGGCAAGATCGTGGCTGCGCAAGCCGCCGATGGACAATCCGTCGACAGCCGCCAGGAGCTCTTCCGCATCATTAACCTCGATCAGGCCTGGATCAACGCTCAGGTCAGCGAATCCGAGATGCCGCGCTTGAAGGCCCTGAATGGGGCCTTGCTGGACCTGCCCGGCGGAGAGCAGATTCGGCTTGAGGCGAGCCGCCTGGTGGACGTCGGTTCCGTGGTCGATCCCGCCAGCAGGACGGTCCCCGTCATCTGGCAGGCTCCCAATCCCGGAGGCCTGCTCAGGGCGGGAATGCTGCTGGAGGTCCGCATGCGGACGGATGACGACACCCCAGCCGCGGTGGCGATCCCCTCCCAAGCGGTGCTGATCGAGGACGACAAGTTGGTCGTCTACGTGCAAGTCAGCGGCGAGTCTTTCGCCCGCCGCATCGTGCGTACGGGAGCCCGCGACGCAAGCTGGACGCAGGTCATTGAAGGCCTGGAAGAAGGCGAAAGAGTGGTCGTGGAAGGAGCATACGAGGTGGCTCTGGCGGCCCGGGCGGGAGATGCCTCAGCCGCTCACGGGCACGCTCACTAGCCACCTCACCGGACCCACGACTTTGATGGATCTCTCATGCTGAACGGACTCATTCGAGCATCGCTGCACCACCGCTTGGTTGTGCTGATCGCTGCATTCCTGGCACTGTTGGCCGGACTCTATGTAGCCCTGAACCTTCCGGTCGATGTCTTTCCCGATTTGACCGCACCCACCGTCACCGTCCTCACCGAGGCCCACGGAATGGCCCCGGAGGAAGTGGAATCGCTGGTCACCTTTCCCATTGAGACGACCCTCAACGGGGCCACTTCGGTTCGCCGAGTGCGCTCGGTGTCGGGAATCGGCATCTCAGTGGTGTGGACCGAGTTCGAGTGGGGGACGGACATCTACCGGGCCCGCCAGATCGTCTCGGAGAAGCTTCAACTGGTCACCAATGCCCTGCCCGAGGACGCCTCTTCTCCGGTCATGGCGCCCATCTCCTCCATCATGGGCGAAATCCTGCTCATCGCTGTCACCGGGCCTTCCGAGCGCCTGATGGAAATGCGCACTTTGGCCGATTGGACCTTGCGCCGCCGCCTGCTGGCCCTGCCCGGAGTGGCCCAGGTGGTTCCCATCGGAGGCCAGGTCCGCGAGTACCAGATCCTGCTCGATCCCGAGCGTATGCGCCACCACGGAGTGACCCTTGAGCAGGCGCTGGCAGCAGCGGAAAGCGCCGGGCACAACGCTCCGGGAGGCTTTTACGTAGAGTCGGGCCGCGAATACCTGATCAGAGGCATCGGACGGGCCCGCGACCTGGAGGCGCTGGCCAAGACTCCCCTCCCGGCTTCAGCCTCAAACTTATCTGCTACCGCGGCCCAAGCCCCGCCCCTGGTCCTGCTGGAACATATCGCCGAGGTCAAGATCGGGGCCAAGCCGCGCCGGGGTACCGCTTCCGTCAACGGCGAGGAGGCGGTCATCCTCTCGGTGCAGAAGCAGCCGGGAGCCGACACCCTCGATTTGACCCGCCGCATCGACGAGATGCTGCAAGATCTGAACCTCCCTCCAGGACTGGAAATCGAGCGCCATATCTTCCGCCAGTCCGACTTCATCCAGGTAGCCGTCCGCAACGTCCTGGAGGCGCTGCGCGACGGAGCCCTGCTGGTGGTGATCATCCTCTTCCTCTTTCTGCTCAGTTGGCGGACGACCTTGATCTCGGTATTGGCCATCCCCCTGTCGCTCATCGTCACCGTCTTCGTCTTCCGCCTGCTGGACGTGGGCATCAACACCATGACCCTGGGAGGCATGGCCATCGCCATCGGGGCCCTGGTGGACGATGCCATCATCGACGTGGAGAACGTCTTTCGCCGGCTCAGGGAGAATCAGGCCAAGCCAGGGGCCGAGCGGGAAACGGCCCTCCAGGTAATCTACCAGGCCTCCAGCGAAGTCCGCTATCCCATCCTCTTCGCCACCTTCATCGTCATCATCGTCTTCATTCCCCTCTTTGCCCTGGGGGGATTGGAAGGCCGCATGCTGAGGCCGCTGGGTCTGGCCTACATCGTCTCGATTTCAGCCTCGCTGCTGGTGGC
Source organism: Acidobacteriota bacterium (assembly GCA_035471785.1). Taxonomy (NCBI): domain Bacteria; kingdom Pseudomonadati; phylum Acidobacteriota; species Acidobacteriota bacterium. The sequence goes on along the minus strand of DATIPQ010000076.1, from coordinate 23,640 downwards.
GCTGACCGTGACGCCAGCCCTTTGCGCCTACTTGCTGCCCCTCTCCAGGCTGGTCAGGGAAGGCCGCGAGAGCTGGGTTATCCAAAAGCTGGAATCCGCCTACCGGCCCGGGCTCAAGCTGGCCATGAGAAGGCCTTGGCTGGTGATGATTCTCTCGGCCTTGCTGGTCGTCGTTTCACTGGCCTTCGTACCCTTCTTGGGAACCACTTTCCTGCCCGAATTCAACGAGGGGACGCTGACCGTCACCATGGCCACCGTTCCTGGCACCGCCCTGCCGCAATCCGATCAACTGGGCCGCCGGGCCGAAGAGATCCTGCTGGCTCAGCCCGAAGTCCTCTCCACCGCCCGCCGCACGGGACGCGCCGAGCTCGACGAGCATGCCCAGGAAGTCTACGGAGCCGAGATCGACGTCCGCATCTCCCCTTCCATCGAGGATCACGGGGCTTTTCTGGAAAGGGTGCGCAATCAATTGGCTCTCATTCCAGGCACTCAGATCGCCATCGGCCAGCCCATCTCGCACCGCATCGACCACATGCTCTCGGGAACCCAGGCGGCCGTAGCGGTCAAACTCTTCGGGCCCGATCTGCTCACGTTGAGGGCCCTGGCTCAGCGCATCGAGGCGGTGATGGAAGGCGTGCCGGGAGTGGTGGACCTTCAAGTCGAACCCCAGGCCCACGTCCCCCAGGTTCAGATCCGATTCGACCGCCAGGCCCTGAGGCGTCACGGGGTTTCGCTGAAAGCCGCCCAGCAAGCCGTCGACGCCGGGCTGGGAGGGCACACGGTAGGGCGGCTGCTTGAAGATCAGCGCTCCCTCGATTTGGTGGTGCGCTTTTCCGATCAGGTTCGGAGCAACACCGCCTCCATCGGCTCGCTACGGGTAACGGGCGCCGGAGGAGTCTCAGTGCCGTTGGCCCAACTGGCGGACGTCCGCCGCGATTCGGGACCCAACCGCATCAGCCGGGAGGACGTCCAGCGCAAGATCGTCATCCAGTGCAACATCGCCGGACGCGACCTGGGAAGCGCCGTCCAGGACATCCGCCAGGCGGTGGAAGAGAACGTCGGCCTGCCCCAGGACTACCACGTCGTCTACGGAGGCCAATTCGAGAGCGAAAGGCAAGCCCGCCAGGTACTGATGATGCTCTCGGCCGCGGCCATCACCTTCATCTACCTGATCCTCTACCTGGCCTTCCGCAGCCTCCGCCTGGCCGCCCTGATGATGGCCAACCTTCCCCTGGCCCTGATCGGCGGAGTGGCGGCGGTTTACGCGGGGGGCGGAATCTTGAGCGTGGCCTCGATGGTGGGTTTCATCACCTTGCTGGGCATCGCCACCCGCAACGGCATCCTATTGGTGTCGCGCTACGAAAGCCTGGTGGCGGAAGGCTCGACCGTGGAAGAGGCCATCCGGCGCGGATCGGTGGAAAGGCTCAGCCCCATCCTCATGACGGCCCTCACCGCCGGGCTGGCCCTGATTCCCCTGGCCCTCTCGGGTCATGAACCGGGCAACGAGATCCAGTCGCCCTTGGCCATCGTCATCTTGGGCGGATTGCTCAGCGCAACCTTTCTCAACATGGTGGTGCTCCCCGCCCTCTGCCTGCGCTTCTACCCCGAGAGACGACGTCAGCGACAAGAGAGTCAATTTATCTCACGCTTTCAGTGTTCCTGATTTCCACCCCCTGAACCCAGGGTGGCGTCCCCCTCGCTCCGCTCACGGGACTGACCCTGGGCTAACGAATCGCTCGCCTTCAGCGAGCCCGGACTTGACTTTGAACATACAAGGGTCAGCCGTCAGCGAGACGGCGGCGCCACCCTGGGTTTGAACCGCGCCGGAAAAGAACGCTGAAGAAAAGCGTGAAATGAAAATCAGCGCTGTCCACCCCCTGGTTGGCGGTGGTTCTGGTAGTAGTCGGGGAACTCGGGGGTCTGATACTCGGGGGGCGGGTTCTGTTCCAGTTCCTCCATGATCACTCTGACGGCCCGCTCCAACTGCACGTCGCGGCCCTGGCGCCAGGCGGCGGGATCGTACTCGACGTCGATGTCGGGGGGAACGCCCACGTTCTCGATGAGCCACTCTCCTTCAGGCGTCCAGAAGGCCAGGTTGGGCGCGGTCACGCCGCCGCCGTCGATGAGCCCGGGAAAGCCGTAGATGCCCACCAGTCCGCCCCAGGTGCGCTTGCCGACCAATTTGCCCACACCGGCTCTGCTGAAGTACCAGGGCATCCAGTCGCCGCCCGAGCCGGCGAATTCGTTGATGATCATGACCTTGGGACCGAAGACCTGTCCCGCGGGAGTGACCAGGGTGGTGCTGTCGCGGATCTCCCAGAAGTTGATGAGAGGACGCTTCATCTGCTCCACGATCCAGTTGGCGAAGAGTCCTCCGCCGTTGAACCGCTCGTCGATGACCATGGCGTCCCTGCCGGTCTGGGCGTAGTAGTAGCGGTTGAAGTTGGTGAAGCCTCCCAGGGCCGTGTTGGGCAGGTAGACGTATCCGGCCCGCCCATCGGTCATCTCGGCCACTTTGCGACGGTTGGAGTCGATCCAGGCCCGGTGGCGCAGGGTCAGATCGCTGCCGGTCGGCTGCACGGTGACTTCCCTCGAGTCGCTGGAGTCGGGGTGGGGTCCCACCCGCAGCACCACTGACTCGCCCGAGCGGTTCTGAAAGAAGCTGTAGACGTTGTCGCCCGAAGCCACCGGCTGACCGTCGACCTCCAGCAGATAATCGCCTTCGTTCACTTCCACTCCGGGGGCGGTGAGAGGAGCCCGCAGGTCGGGATTCCAGTTCTCGCCCCGGTAGATGCGCGAGATGCGGATGCCCTGGCCGTCGTCCTCGAAGTCGGCTCCCAGCAGGCCCACCGAAACCCGGTCGGGCTGGGGTATGTCGCCTCCGCCGTTGCGGGTATGCCCCAGCACCAGGTTGCCCAGCATCTCCGAGATCAGGTAATTGAGATCGCGGCGGCTGGAGAGGTTATCGAGAAAGATCGAGTAGGTCTGCTCAGCCTGCTCGAGGTCGAGTCCGTGAGCGCCGGGATCGTAGAGGAAATCGCGTTCGATGCGCCACACCTCGCGGTAGATCTGGCGCCATTCCCGGCGGGGATCGACGCGGACCTCCAGGCCGCTCAGGTTGAGCCGTCCCTGACCCGGCTTGGGCGGACGCGCCGTGTCCACGATGGACCAGTTGTTGCCCTGCACCAGCAGCATCTTCTTGCGGTCGTGCGAAATGGCGAAGCCCGAGGCGCCCTCCACGAACTGCTCGGGCTTGCGCGATTCGAGGTCGAAGCGGTAGATGGTCTGTGGTCCGCCTCCGAAGGGGGTGGGGGTAACGTCGGGACCCACCGTGTAGAAGATCTGTCCCGCGGCGCCGGCCTGCAAATCGGTGATGTTGCGGTTGGGGATGGGCAGGTCGAGAATGCGCTGATCGAGACCCTCGAAATCGATGCGGACGCTTTTTTCGTCCTCCTCTTCCGCTGATGCCTCCGGCTCTTCCTCCTGCATCGGCTCGCCCTCTTCGGACATGTCTTCTTCCATCTCCTCATCTTCATCGCCCTCGGCCTCGGCCACGGCTTCTTCGTCGCTCTCGGGAGCCAGCGGCGAGGGGTCGTCGGCCCGCAGCACCATGACGTAGATGCTGCGCGTCACGGGACGGCTGAGGCTGGACATTTCGCCCCAGCCCAGCGTGGGGCCGATGTCGGTGCTGGCGGTAAAGAAAATGTGCCGTCCGCCTTGGTCGAACGCGGCATAGCGGGCGTCGCTGAGACCGTCGGTGACCTGGTGGCTGGTGCCGTTCTCGCGGTCGTACACGAAAACGGCGTGGACATGGCTGGGCAACTGCTTGGTGTACACCAGCCAGCGGCTGTCCGGCGACCAGGACGGATCGAGCGAGGGGATCGGTCCGCGATAAGAGGTCTTGTCGACGTGCATGGACGTGCCGCTGTCTATGTCCAGGATCCACAGATTGAGCGCCTTGTCGGAATAGGCCAGGAAACGGCTGTCCGGCGACCACACGGGTGCATAGTAGAAAGAAGGGTTGTCGGAGAGGGCGATCTTGCGCAGCTCCTGACGCCCCGTCTGGTCTTCCAGGTGAAGCTGATACTCTCCCGAGGCGTCCGAAAAGTAGGCGATCCAACGTCCGTCGGGCGACCAGGAAGGATCGCGGTCGGCCACCCCGCTGGAGCGGGTCAGGTTGCGTACGTCTCCCTTCTCGGCCGGCACCGTGAGGATATCGCCGCGGGCGGAAAAGAGAGCCCGCTTCCCGGTGGGCGAAATGTCGGCCGCCATGATGGCGCCGCCCACTTTCTCGAAGCGGGGCCGCACCGAAGGCAGATCGCCGCGCACGGTAATGGGAACCTCGCTCACGCTTCCATCGGACGGATCATAGATCCCCACCGAGCCGAACTGCTCGAAGACGATGGCGTCGGGTCCCGCCGAAGCCCACTTGAGATCGAATCCGCGGTGTTCGAAACAGCGTTCAGTCTTCTCGGAAGAGGGATGGTAGGAATAGAGCGTGACGTATCCGTCGCGGTCGGAGAGGAAGTAGATCTTGTCGCCCAGCCACATGGGATGGAAGTCGTTCCAGTCTTCCCTGGGGATCTCGCTGACCGAGGAATCGCTCAGATCGGCCACCCAGATGGTGGAGGTCCTGCCGCCCCGGTAGCGCTTCCAGGTCTGATAGGCTCCGGCGCGAGGATCGTAAGCCATGCGTCCGCCATCGGGAGAAAAGGCTCCGAAAAAGGCCGTAGGCAAAGGGACCTGCCGGGGCATGCCTCCAGCGGCGGAGATGGTGAAAAGCCGTCCCTGACGGGGATGGATGCCGTTTCTCGTGGAGGTGAAGAGCACCGCGTCCCCGTCGGGCGTCCAGCCGCGAACCGTGTCACTGCCTGGATGGAAAGTCAGACGTTTGGGAATTCCACCCTCGGCGGGCACCACGAAGACGTCGGTGTTGCCGTCGTAGTTTCCCGTGAACGCCACCCGGCGCCCATCGGGCGAGAAGTAAGGTTCAGCCTCCTCCCCCTCTCCGGCGGTCAGACGCTGGGCATCGCCCCCCTGCCTTTCCACGATCCACAAGTCGTCGGCGAATACGAAGACGATATGGGTGCGGCTCAAGGTCGGCTGCTGGAGCAGATAGGGGGCCTGGTTCTGATCGGGATTTGCGGCCATCAGGGGCAGGCTCAGGCAGGCCACGAGTATCAAGGTGCAAATGCGGCTGTTTGCTGACATGGTCTTTTCCTCTCTCCGGATTCTCAGGGGGGGAACGAATACCGTGGTGAATCCCACGTTACCACATGGCAGGAGGGCTGCCGAGGGGAGACAGGAAGCTGAAAAGAAAAACGCAGCCGGCGCCTGGAGGAGGCCGGCTGCGCAGTTCCTTGGAGGAATGTTCCGCAAGTGCGGCTTAACGAACCATTCGCAGGGCCCATGCGGCCGTGTCGCGCACTTGGCCCGGCTCGTCGGAAGCCTGCTCCAGGCGCCGCAGTTCGTTCTCGGCTCGAGCGTCGCCGATCATTCCCAGCGCCCAGGCGGCCGTGGCCCGCACCTCGCCGTCGCCGTCCTGCAAGGCCGTGATGAGGGAGGGCACGGCATTGCGGTCGGAAATGATTCCCAAAGCCCAGGCCACGGTTTCCCGCACCTGCGGCTCGGGGTCGGCCAGCGCGGAGTTCAAGGCCGGGACCGATTCCCTTCCTTCAACCAGCCCCAAGGCCCAAGCGGCCATTTCCCGCACGTCGGGGTTTTCGTCGCTTAAGGCGACGGTGAGTCCGGGAATGCTCTCGGGACGCTCGAGTATGCCCATGGCCCACGCGGCCCGCTCGCGCACCTTGGGCGATGGATCTTGCATGACCGATTGGAGGGCCAGAGCGGCCTCAGGTCCCCGGCTCAATCCCAGGGCCCAAACCGCCATGTCGCGGACGCCTTCGTGGCTGTCCTGCAGTGCGGCCTGCAGGCCGTTTACCGAGGCGCTCGACTCGATAGTGCCCAGCGACCAAACGGCCACCTCGCGCACCTCGGAGTGGGAATCCTGGTAGACGGCCTGCGAGAGCGCTTCGACGGCGTCTACGGATTCGCCGACGCCCAGCGACCAGGCCGCCATCTCACGCACTCCGGCGTCCTGGTCGTCCAGCAGGGACTGGGCCAGGGGCCCGACCGCGTCCGGGTCTTCCAGGATTCCCAGAGACCAGGCGGCGATCCTGCGCACCTGAGGATGAGCGTCCAGCAAGGTTTCGCTCAAAGCCGGCGTGGCCGAGCGGTCTTCCATCGATCCCAATCCCCAGGCGGCGCTGCGGCGGACTCGCCAGGACGAGTCGCTCAATCCCCTAAGGAGCGGCTGGCGGGCCCTCTCCGACTCGGTCAATGCCAGGGCCGACAGAGCGTGGTCGCGGACCGCGTCAGAGGGGTCCGAGGTCACGGCCAGGAGGGCGTCCACCGCCTCCTCCCCGTAAGAACCGAGGGCAAAGGCGGCCTGAGCCGCAGGAGTCGTCTCCCAATCCCAATCGCCCTCCTGGCTGGGCAGGGAGCGCACCGGGCGATCATCGCCCAAGACACCGATAAGCGCGACGATCAAGTCGGGGGAGGGTTCCAGGCGGCGCGAGTTCCAGGCCGCGTCCGCGCGGCTGACTGCGTCAGGACTCGACAGTTCGCGCAGCAAACGGCTGCGGAAAGCCGGATCGTTGGGGCGAGCGCCGACCCAGCGGTTGTGGTTATGGGACCCGCCGCTGAGCTTGACGTTAACGTCGACCTGGGGATTGACGTGAACATGGGCATGGGCCTTGGGCGCTGCAGCCTTGCCCACTTCAAACGAATAGCTTCCGCTGAAGTGAGGCATGGGCTGAGGACGCGGAGTCGGCTGGGGAGTGGGCTGAGGCATTGGGACCGGCATGTGGAACTGACTGGCCTCAGAAGAGGACTGCGCCTGGGGCGAGGCCGGCAAGGCGGCCAGGCGGAAACCCGAAACCACCAGCAGGCAAAACAGGGCGGTCAGCACAGTCCACCCCAAAGCGGGGCGGTCCGACGAGTGGGCCGATCTCTGAGCGGACTGAAACAAAGCTTCTATGCGACGGCGGACGTGCGGCTTTCGAGCCATGGGGATACCTCCGATTAAGAGACGGTTGGAACGGATTCCCAGCGGAGCGGCGACATTGATCAGATGCTGGGCATAGCGGCGGCGGGATTGCCCCGTCCAGCGCAAGGCCAGCGCATCGCAAGCCTCCTCAGCCTGCTCGGCCAAACGGCGCGCCACCCAGACAGCGGCCGGATTGAACCAGTAGAACGCCCGGTTGAGCCAGGCCGCCAGATGGATGTAAGGATCGCGGCGGCGCAGATGGGCTATCTCGTGAGCCAGTACCGAGCGCAGTTGAGACTCGCTCCACTTGCGCCAATGTGGAGGCAGGACGATGCCTCCGGGAACAGCAAAAGGGACGCAAGTGGAAGCCGACTGCTGCAGGCGGGGTGGATCGATGTCCGCCTCATGAGCCAGGCCCAACGCCAGGCGCAGGGCGACCACGTCCTCCACCGGCTGGGCCCGCCTGAGCAGGCGACGGCGAAGCCACAGGCCCAGGACGATGCGTCCCAGCAGGACCGCGGCTCCCAGCAGATAGAGAGCCAGAGCCAGGGAGATCCACTGCGAGGCACTGCCGGGCCACCAGTCGGAAACAACGGGCGCGCCCCGCCAGGGAGACTGCCGGGGCGTTTCGGCGCTGCCGCCCGCCGCGGGCCGGGTAGGCGCAGGCTCCTCAAGTACCTGGGGCGCCTCGGCGGAGCGTTCTGCCGGGGTAAAGTCCGGCCCGGCCGGCGAGTCGACGGGGACGGCCTGCGGCGGCGCGAGCGGCGGCGCTTCAACCGCTCGCCACTGAGGCAGGGGCAAAACCAGCCATCCGCTGCTCAGACCCAGACCCAAGGGGACCAGCAGCAGCATTCCGGCCAGGGCCACCGTCCACACCCGGTGGCGGGAGGCGGCATCGCTCAAGCCGGCAAAGCGCACCAGCAGAGCCGCGGCCAGCACCATGAGTCCGCCGCGCACGCCTACGTCCAGCAATCTCCACAGCGTTTCCGGAGTCATCCAGGAATCCATCAGGCTCATCACTCTTCTCCTTCAGCCCGGCTCAGCTTGTCGACCAACTGCTGAAGCTCCTCAGGATCGACCATCTCGTCTTCCACCATGCCTACAAGCAGGGCCTCTACCGAGCCCCCGCAGAGCCGCTCCACGATCTGGCGCACGGCCCGGGCAGCCGCCTTGGGCCGCTGCACCAGAGGACGGTAAAGATAAGCGCGTCCGCGCATCGAGTGGCCCAGAAAGCCTTTCTCCTCCATGCGCCGCAAGAGAGTGCGGACCGTGGATTCCTTGAGGGGATGCTGAGGTCGAAGAGCCGCCCGTACCTCCTGCGCGGTCGACGGCCCCCGTTCCCAGATCACTTGCATGACCTGGTTCTCCAGCGGACTGAGTGGTGTGGGTTGTCTGCTCATATGTTACATTCTGTAGCGCTACAAAATGTAACATTGCCGGGCGGAGCCTGTCAAGAACTTTTTTCGGGGGCTGAACACGAGGGTCTTGAGGCTCAGTCGTGAAAGGGCACGAAGTGATATCGCAGCCCCGCCATGCCTTGAAAGCTTAGGGGTCAGGCCATGAAAGTCGAGCAAAGCGACTTGGAACGTATCCAGGAACACTTTTTGGGCACATCGCCTTCCGACCGTCCGCGCCCGGACTGTCCTGCGCGCGAGCGGCTTTGGAAGGGCATTCAGGATGAGCTGCCGCCGCAAGAGCTCTCCAGCCTGCTGGAACACGTGGCGGCCTGTCCCGTTTGCACCGAGGCCTGGAGGCTGGGACGCCAATTGGGCTCGCCGCCCGTCCAGTCCTCAACGTCCGCCACCTGGCTCAAGCTTGCCGCCGGACTGCTTTTGGCGGCGGCGGGACGACTCCGCCGGCGTGCCTTTGGCGGCGGTCGTCCTGCTGGGCGGCCTCCTTTTTCGGCGGTATCGCCGCTGGCGGGTTTCGCTTTGATCCACACAGAAACCTGGCGGCGGCCAGCGGCATCCACACACCCATGCAGCGAGAATGCAAACGCATCGCCGATCAGTTGAAACGCTCTTATCAAGGGGAGGCCTGGCACGGCCCCTCGCTGACCGCGGTGCTGGAAGGCGTCACGGCTGAGCAGGCCGCGGCGCGCCCCTTGGCCGACGCCCACAGCATCTGGGAACTGGTTCTGCACATCACCGCCTGGCAGCGCGAAGCCCGCAGAGGACTGCTGGGCGGCAGCATCGATCCATCCGACGAAGAGGACTGGCCCGCAGTAGAGGAAAACGGACAGAAAGCCTGGGCAAAGGCGCTGCGCGACCTGGGCGACGAGAATCGGAGCCTGCGCGAGACGGTGGCGGCCCTGCAGGACGAAGACCTGGAAAGCCAGGTCGGCAACCGCGCTTATTCCGTTTACTTCCTGCTCCACGGAGTCGTGCAGCACAACCTCTATCACGCCGGCCAGATCATACTGCTCAAGAAGGCCCTCAGCGGCTGAGGAGGCCCTTGCGGAAGTGCAGGTAAAGGGCGGCGCTCAGCATCAGCGCGGCCAATCCCAAGAGCCCAACCGGGCTGAGCAGCGGAATGTCGCTGAGATCGCCCTCGCGCTGGGCCTGGAACGAGCCTTCGGTGTCGGAAAAGGGACCGGCCATGACTACATAGCCGCCCTGCACGGACAGGCCGTTGGCCGCGGCAGTCCTGGGCTTGACTCCAGCCTCGGCTTCCACCGGAATCCCCATGTCGACTTGGCCCTGAAACTCCAGCATGCCGAACTCCTGGCCCCCGTCCAACGTGCCGGATACGGAAAAACCATCGACGACCAGACTGGTGATGTCGGCCATCATCTGATCGGGGCAGGCATCGGGACCCGATTGCAGATTGGCAGTCGAGTTTCCTCCTCCGCTACCCGGGAGCACGGTAATGGTGCCCTGGTAGACGCAGGGTATCTCCTCGCCGCTCAGCAGTCCCTGGTAGGTCAGCGACCAGACGCCCGTCAAGTTGATGACGGCGATTCCGGCCAGCATCGCCCCGCCGGCCAACAAGAACAAGAAGAGAACCTTTCTCATCATAACTTCTCCAAATGCCACTAGTTTAACCCCTGAGCAGCCTGGAGACAATGCGCCGCTCCGCCAGGAAACGACTTGGGCTACAATCTTCCAATGTGCCGAAACATCAAGAAGCTCTTCAACTTCGAACCTCCGGCCACCCACGAGGAGATCCATGCCTCGGCGCTGCAATACGTGCGCAAGGTGAGCGGCATGAACAAACCCTCGCAGGCCAATAACGAAGTCTTTCAGCGAGCGGTCGAGCAGGTGGCTTCAGTGACGGCTGAGCTCTTGCAGGAGCTGGTCACAAGCGCTCCTTCCCTCAACCGCGAGGAAGAGGCGGCCAAGGCACGGGCCCGCTTCGCCCGCCGCAGGGCGGCCTCATGAACACTCCCCGCTGTGAGGCCTTTCCGGTATTGGAAGAGGCCGAGATTTCGGCCCTCCGGGAGTGGGGCGCAGGGCTTCGCGATGGGCACAACGCCCCGCGGCAGCACTCAAAAGTAGCGCAGCAAAGCCTCCAGGGCCTCCACCTCTTCCGGGGTCAATGCCTCAGGAGCAGGCCCCGGCTCAAGCTCCGCATTATAGTGATGCCAAACCGTACTGCCCCTGTAACGGAACCGTCCAAGCACATTCCCGATCGTCGTCGATGAGCCGTCGGTGAAATAAGGATACTTCAGCCAGACCCGCCGCAAACTGGGAACCCGCGTCCCGGCCTGGTCGACATAAGGCCGAATCCCCGTCTTGCTGTAGAAAGGAGCGCCCCAGATCGGGTCACGGTCTTCGCTGAGCAGCCAGCCGGGCCACTCCTGAGGCGGGATTCCCTGCCCCTGGCGGGTGGCGTCGATGGCCTGATGACAATCCTCGCAGCGCCGCCTGAAAACCTCCAGTCCGACGCGGGCCAGGGGGTCGAGTTCCTTTTGCCGCACGCTCCATGGATTAGGCCGGTGGCGGAAATCGACGAAGAAGGACAGAAAGGCCTTGCGCAGTTGGGCGGGAGTCAACACCTCCGCCCCGGCATCTGGATCCCTCATCCAGGGAAAGTGCGAGGGCCGCAATTCGAAGATGTCTTTGCGGCCCTGATTGATGACCCGAAACTCGGCCATGACCATTGAAGACAGGGTGGCGTCGCCGCCCCGGCTGAAGAGCGGAACGTTATCGGCCAGCCCCCGCAGGGGCTTGGTGGCCAGGTGGATGTCATCCCGTCCCGTGAAGTGCACCCTCCCGTCCAGCCCGCCTTCGAAATGGCAGGCTTCGCAGGTCAACCGCGAGAGCGAGCCCTCGGACCTGTTCCCAGGCGACATCAAAGTAGAGAAGAAGAGGATCTCGCCCAAGCGGCTGGAATCGGAGGCAATCCGCGGGCCCAGCAGGTCCAGCGGGCGCCCCACCCGGCTGGGGACGCCGAGGCCGGCATCGAACAGGTCGATGCGGTCGAGCAGTGGATTGGCCAGCGCCAGCCGCTTTCGGCTCTGCCGCATATGCAGGGTCAGTTCGCTGGCTCCAGGGCCTGCTTCAAAGCTCTGCATGAGGCGAAGGTCAAATCCGTCCACTTGAAAGGCCGTCACTCGCCCCGACCCCGATCCGGCCACCCACAATTCCAACCCCTCGGCGTCCCGGTGGAAAGAGAGGGCCTTAGGCGTCACCACTCCCAACTCCGAAAGGTTGAGATAGGCCACCCGCCCGTCCTCGCCCGAGGGACGAAAAACGCCCTCACTGCGGGTCAGCTCGAAGAGATAGAGAAAGGAATCGAGGTTTCCGAATTCGCCTTGGCTCCGGTCGAGGGGACGGTCTTCGACGCCTCCCGCGGCAACCAGCAGGCGGTCGTCGCGAAGCACCGCGTCCACGCTCCAAAAGGGACCCTGGATGGCTAGCCGCGTGGCCGACGGCATGTCAGGAATGCCAGCCGACAACGGCACTATCAGGATCGCGTGCTGATAGAGCAGGTTGATGACCAGGTGTCCGCCCAGGCTGAGAATGGAAGCGGGTCCCGCACCCAACGGGAAGAACTGCTGCGATCCCTGCTCCAGGTCGAGGCGCACGAGCTGACGGTCGAATCCGTCCAGCAGAAAGAGGGCGGGGCGGGGATGCTGCAGGTAAGTCAGATCCCTGACGGAGACGGAGTAGCGCAGAGGTATCGACTCGAGGGGCAGAAGCCGGTCGGAGCGGATTCGATAGACGGACAGGCTGGAGGAGAGCTCGCCGCCAAGGAAAAGGCGCTCTTCACCCTGTCGATCCCAAGCCGTGGGCGAACGCGGAGCCGGACGGCGGTCCAGCACCCGTAAATCGGGAGTGCAGAGCAGGACTTGAGAGGCATTGCGCAAGAGTACGAGATAGCGGTCCAAGCCGGGCAGGTAGTCGATGCGGTAGGGATCCGTCCCGAAAGCCTGAACCGCCGACAGGGTCTCTGACTGCCGGGCCAGCAGTTCTTCCTCCTGGCGCAGCAATTCCTGCAAACTGGGTTCGCCTTGCTGCGAATCGCCGGCGCAACCCGGCAAGAGAAGCAGCATCACGAGAAGAAGAATCAGGCCCATCTCGCGTCTAGCTTACCAGCCAGATTTCTTGGGCTTCGACTTCTTGGGGCCGATCTTGACCTTCATTCCGCCTTCAGCGGTATCGACCACCACCGTGCTGCCGTCCATCAAGTCTTTGATCTGCTTTTCGCTGAGCATGAACTTGTAAGACATGCCGTCGGCAGCTTTGACCGAGTACTCGCTGCGTCCTTCTTTGAGCGCTTCTTCTGTGACGTCATGCTCTTCAGCGACCTTGGCCATGGAAGCCGATTCGCCGATTTCGACCTTATATTCCTTGGCGTCGGCGGATACCGAGGCGCATGCCCCGGCCAGCACCGCGACTGCCGCCAACACGAGACAAAGTTTCCAGTTCTTCATGACTTCTTCTCTCCAGTTCTGAGAATCCTTCAGGGATTCGGTTGATCTCCTAGAGGTTATCAGATTGCCGAGAAACGGCGCTCGTCACTGGTTGTCTTCGACGGCCTGCAGGACGTCCGTGGGGCCCTCCGCTCTCTGTGGCGCGGCCATCTGCGCTCTCGAGACAGCGTCAGCTTCTGGGCCGCCCTGGCATCCAGCCGGCTGCTGGCGCTGCCGGAGTACGTCCTCAACGTGGCCGCCACCCGCTACAGCTACGACGTCTACAGCGGCGCCCAGATGGCGACATTTCATCTGGCTTTCGGCGTCGTCTGCGTTGCCCTGGTTTCGCGCTTCGGGAGAACGCCTGACCCCGCCTCAAATCCTGGGATTCGTGCTGCCGGCGGTGGCCACAGCTCATCACCCAAAGTCCCGTCAGCCCTTCCGACACCGAGGCTTTGCGGGTGCCCCAGGCAGATTAGTGAGATGATCTTCCCATGAACATCGTCGTTTTTGGACTGCTTTGCTCGGCTTTCGCCAAGCCTATAATGACGAGGATGCGATCTGGCCTAACCAAGAGCCGGGCCTGGCTCCTCCTGCTCTCCCTCTCCTCGGCCCCGTTTGCAGGCTGCACTGGAAGCGGGCAAGAAGACGAAGTCGTCGTCGTGTACGCCGCCGCCAGCCTGCGCGACGTCATGCACAGCCTGTCGGAGCCTTTTCAGCGCAGCAGCGGCACTGGGACGGTATTCAACTTCGCCGGGTCCAATGTGCTGGCTCGGCAGATCGATGCGACGCCGGCGGCAGACGTCTATCTGTCAGCCAACGAACAATGGGTGGACTTCCTGCAAGAGAGAGGACGCATCGTTGCGGAGACGCGGCGCACCTTCGCTTCCAACCGGCTGGTCATCGTCGCCCACCGAAACAGCCCATTTCAGTTGCAGGAGGCGGCCCGATTGGCGGATCTCGATTTCCGCTACCTCTCGCTGGCCGATCCCGAGGCCGTTCCCGCGGGACGCTATGCACGCCAATACCTGCAGTCGATCGAGCCCGACGGGCGCCTGTGGAAGCGCCTGCAGGAGCGGGTGGCCCCGGCGCCCGATGTCCGCGCGGCGCTGGCCCTTGTGGAGGCGGATCCCCGGATCCTGGGCATCGTCTACGCCACCGACGCCGCTTCTTCCCAGAAGGTAAGGGTGCTTTATGAGGTGCCGCGGGCGAAAGGGCCCGACATCCGCTACTCGGCCGCTCTGGTGAAGGGCGGTCCCAATCCCGCCCAGGGACGGCGGTTCTTGGAATTTCTCTCGGGACCCGAAGCCAGAAGGGTATTGGAGGAGATGGGCTTTGGGTTCGGGGTGGCGGAGTAATAAAGGCGGCGCTTCGATGAAACATAGCGCGCGCTGGGAGATGAGAACATGGATGATAGTGCATTGACCGCGCTGCTGCTTTCCCTGCAGGTGGCTTCCTTGGCTACCCTGTTGGTGCTGCTCCCCGGCGTCCCCCTGGCCTACCTCCTGGCCCGCTTCGAGTTTCGCGGCAAGGGCCTGCTATCGGGTCTGGTGGGGCTGCCCTTGGTGCTCCCTCCAACGGCTGTTGGCTACCTGCTGCTGGAGGCCTTCTCGGAAGACGGCATCCTGGGCAGGGACTCCTTGGGATTCGACCCGGGTATTTTGCTCACCTGGAAAGGGGCTGTTGTGGCTTCGGGAGTAATGGCAATGCCCTTGGTCGTGCGCACTGCACGGGTGACTTTCGAGGGCGTCGACCCGCGCCTGGAGATGATGGCCCGCACGCTGGGACATGGACGGCTGGCCACTTTCGTAAGCTACACGCTGCCGCTCTCTTTCAAGGGCCTGTTGGCCGCGGCCATCCTGGGATTCACCCGCGCCATCGGCGAATTCGGCGCCACCGTGACCATCGCTGGAAACATTCCCGGGCGTACTCAGACCCTGGCTTCGGCCATTTTTTCCGCGCAGCAGGTGGGAGCCGACCGCGAAGCATACTTCTTGCTGGCCGTCTCGCTGGCAGTGGGCTTGACCTCTATCCTGATTTCCGAGCATCTGGTTCGGGATCGCCTGGCCGGGGCCTCAAAGCCGCCTTCAGGAGGCGCCCGATGAGTGGGAAACCCCAAACCCTGGAGATCCGCATCCGGCTGCCTCTGGACCGCTTCGATCTGGAAGTGGACTTCGCAACCCGAGAGCAGGTCATGGGAGTTTTCGGCTCCTCGGGGGCCGGCAAGACCAGCCTGCTGGAGACGGTGGCCGGCTTGAGGCGTCGCGCCCGAGGCCGGATCCGGGTGGGAGGGGACGTTTGGCTCGACTCCTCAACCGGCACCTTCCTGCGGCCCGAGGAACGCCACATCGGCTACGTCCCCCAGGACGGGCTACTGTTCCCTCACCAGAACGTGCGCCGTAACCTGCTGGCCGGAGCCGGGCGGGCCCGCCGCAATGGCGGAAATCTGGAAGATACCTTTTCTTCGGTGTGCCGCCTGCTCGAGCTGGAAGGCCTGCTGCAGCGCCCGGTCACCACTCTCTCCGGGGGAGAGCGCAAGCGGGTTGCCCTGGGAAGGGCGCTGTGCTCGGGTCCGCGGCTCTTGCTGATGGACGAACCACTGGCCTCGCTCGACTTGCCCTTGCGCCGCCGGGTGCTGCCCTTCCTGCACCGCGTCCGCCGCGAGTTTCGCACGCCCACCTTGCTCGTCTCGCACGATCCCGCCGAGATCCAGGCCTTGTGCGACGAACTCATCGTGCTGCAGGCGGGGCAAGTGATCGCCCGCGGTGCGCCCCGTCAGGTCCTCACCGATCCCAGGGTCTTTCCCCTGGCCGAAGAAGCCGGTTTCGAGAATCTGCTGCCAGGTGTGTTGCTCGATAGCCAGGGGGCAACAAGCCAGGTGGGCCTGGGGGGGCCTGAGGGTCCCCTGCGGCTAACCACGCCTCGAACGGCGGTCAGCCCGGGAGAGGATCTGATGGTGGGAATCCCAGCTCACGAAATCCTCATCGCCACCCATCGGCCTCAAGGACTCTCCGCCCAAAACATCCTGCCGGCCAGGATCACCTCGATCCAGGAACTTGTCGGGCTCCACCTTGTGCGGGCGGCACTAGGACCCGACATCCCCGACTTGGCCATACAAGTCACTCCTCAAGCTAGATCGGAACTGGAATTGGAACCTGGCAAACAGGTCCACTTGATCATCAAGGCCACCGGTTGCCGCATCTATGGAGGAGAGGAGGATAGGGGAAAAGCCGGGCCGCACAATCAGCTCGCCCCGTGACCGGACTTCAGCTAGCCAAGAAGGCCCACCAGGGTATCAAAGGCCCCAATAACAGCGTCGCTGATGTCGGAACCGAAGACTACCAGTGTCAGCGCCACCAGTGCCAACATGACCGCGTATTCGCTTGTCGATACGCCGCGCTCACTTCGAAGCATGTGCTTTAGCATTTCCAGGCCGTCCGGATCTCGTCTCGCATAGCGCTCCTGCAAGCTCGGCTGCCATTCTAGTGCAGTTGCAAGAGTACTATATAACGGCCTGCGGTGAAAAGTGTTGGAAACCTTCGATGAGGAGAGTGAATTGGCGCTGTGCGAGATTTCAGTCGAGATCCAGGGACGCCCTCTGAAAAGGAAACGGGGCGGCGCCTTTTTCAGCGCCGCCCCGGAGGTGAAGGGTTTCGACTGGGCCGGTCAGAACGGGAAGATGATGGACATCATGGCCAAGTCGAACGGATTGCCGAAGGTGAATTGCTCGTAGGTGCTTCCGCTGGCCGAGAGGCCCCCCGCGGCCGACAAGTCAACCGCTCCCGGACCGCCCGGAATGTTGCCTCCAGGCGTCACGCCTACGATGCCGTCAACTGCCGTGACCGATCCATAGTCGATGGTGATGTCGCCGCTGGAATCCAGCGTCACGGTGAAGTTGTTGGCGCCGGTGCTGAAGAACTCGGGAACGTTTTGGAAAGTGACGCTGGCCGAGTTGGCGTCGCCCTCGAAGAGAACCAAGCCGCCGTTGTTGGGGCTCAGATCGTCCCAGAGGGGAGCGATGCGCGGCGGCCCGCCGAGGAACTCCGTGACCGACTCCGAGAAGTCGATGTCGCCCGCGCCGAAGCTGAGGCTGCCGTTGGAGTTGACGAAGACGCTGTTGAAGTTTCCACCCTGGAAGGGGAAGGAAAAATCAAGCGCGACTTCCTCAAAGTCGTCGTCGCCCAGATCGAGCACGATTCCATCAATTACGAAGAGGTTGAGCACGTAGCGGCCGCCGCTGTTTCCGTCGCCGTCGAAATCGAAATCGGCAAAGGTGGTAACCGCCAGCGTAAACTCGCCGTCGGCCGGAATCGGGAAGACCAGCCTCGAAAGCAGCCCGACGCCGCCGTCATCGTCAACATCGAGCAGGTTTCCTGCCGAGTCGAAGATGCCGAGCAGCGAATCGAGCTGGCCGGAAATCACTTCGGCCACCAGGGTCGTCCCTGCAGAAGCTTCAAAGCGGTAGTAGTCGACATCGCCTCCTGCCGGTTCGATCTCGGTAAAGCGCGTAATGGGGATCGAGTCGAAAGGAATCTTGATTTGCCGGGCCGTGGCCAGCGTGTTATTGGGCTCGGCCCAGTTGTCGTTGTAATCGGTGGTGCCGTTGAAGCGGACCGTCGAATTGGCCAGGTCGTTGACCTCGACACCGAAGACCTGGTAACGGGCCGGCGAGTTGTGCAGATTGATGCGGCTGGGTCCGAGTGCGCTCAGATCTTCCGCCAGCTCGAAGCCCGAGGTGATGGCGCCGCCGCAGCTCACACCGGCCAATCCGTCTGTGGCCGTGATTCCTTCGTATTTGATGTCGATGTGGTTGGAGGAGCGCTTGAGCGTAATCTCGAAGGTGTTGGAACCTGTGTTCAGGAATTCCGGCACGTCTTCCCAGCGGACCGAAAAACTGTTATTGCTCTGGTCGAATGTGACGGTTCCCTGCGGGGCTCCGGTGATCAGGTTGAAGGGACTCAAGTCGTCCCAAAGGCCTGCGATCCGCGGCGCTTCCGCCAGGTGCTCGGCCGCCGACTCGGTGAAGTCGCTGTCTCCGGTCCCGAAGGTCAGGTTGCCGTTGGCGTTGACGAAGACCGAATCGAACTGCTGCCCGCAGATTTCGTAGCTGAAGGGCAGGAAGAGTTCGACGAAACCGTCATCGCCCACCAGCAAGGGAATGCCGGGCCCAGGTTGGTTGAAGATGACGTCGATTCCCCCGTTGCTGCCGGCAAGCGGAGTAACGGGATCAAAAAGGGCGGGATCGTCGATCAACGGGTCATTCGACTCGCTGGCACCGTTATAAAACTCTTCAGGCCCGGGCAGGGGCGCCAGAGGAGGCGTGCTGAAGCCGCCGGCCAGAATCTGGTCGACAAAGATGGCGTAGTCAGCGCCGGGCGTAAGGCCGTTAATGGTGTAGACGCCTGTCGTGCCCCGGTCCCCGGAAATCGAGGAAGCCGCGTCCACGAACGGGTCAGCCAGATTGCGGGCGATGACGTTGACGCCGGTCAGAGGCGTGGTGCCGTTGGGCGCAAGGATGGTGCCCGAAATCTCCGCAGTACCGGCCAGGAATCCCGGCTCCGGGTAGAGAAAGGAAAGGATTCCGATATCGTCCTGATGGGGGGTTTCCTGCATGCCGCCGACCAGGGCGAAGGGATACATGGTCTCTTGCACGTTGACGGGCGAATTGCCGAAGGTGTTGTTGGGCGTGGGGCCGCTGTGGTCGCCGAACTGGATGTTCTGCCCGTTGACGACCGTGTGAGCCAGTCCGGAGTAGTGGCCGAACTCATGCACGGTGACGCCGAAGAATTCCGCAAGCGGGAATCCGATGCCAGAGACCGAGCCGCCGTTGAGGAACATGATGGCCTCGATAGGAGTGCCGTTGGCGTCGCGGGTGTCGGGGCTGGCAAATCCCAACACTCCGGGCCCGAAGCCGAGGGTGGCGAAGATGGAGCCGTCCTCGTCGGCGACAATGGGGCTGAAGCCGTCGGAGACATTGGTGCCGAAAAAGAGGTTGTCGATCAGGTGGCAGCCCGGAAAACTGATCGGCCCGGGGTTGAAGGGCGGTGGACTGCAGAAGTTGGTGGCATCAATATCCACCGGCATCAGGCCGTTGTTCTGATAGGTGTTGCTTGCCGAGGGGACGTCCGCCCAGGCCTGCGTGGAATCGACCACCAGTTGGACGAACTGGGCGTTGCTGAGAGTGGCAAAGCCCCCCTGGTCGGGATTGTAGGGAATGTCGGCGCCGCCGTTGGGCCAGCGCTCGACGTTATCGGGGTCGTTGGGATTGAGGTTGAGCGGTCCGCCTGCGAAGGCCGGCAATGCGAAAGCCAGCACCAGCGCCGCAGCCGTAGCCGTCAGTAGCTTGATGTTCACTTTCATTCTAGTTGCCTCCTTGGACCAATTCGTTGATCAGGTTTGACAGGAAAACGTATGACACGGGGCCGCTGGCGGGAGCGCCGGAGACGTTCATGCCGCGGAACAGCCCGGCATTGTTGAACAGATTCTTGGCGACTTCCTGGCCTTCACGGCCGTCGATTTCAAAGCTCCCCTGCCCCAGGCCGGCCGTAGACGTCAGACCTGCCGGGCCGTCGGGGTTCACTATCAGGAGATAACGTTGGCCGCTGTGAAAGAGCGGAAATCCGGGGACCGGCGGGCGCCTGTTCTCAAGCTGCTTCAAAGTGCCGATCGTCCTGATTTCAGCGATCTGGAGGCCTTTTTGAGTACCGAACTGGCCCTTGAAGGCCTGCTCGACCTTGAAGGTGTATGCCAGCGCCCGAATGGTGCCCCCGCCGGCTTCGACAGTCGTCTCTTCGACGCCGATCAGGGTTCCGGTAAAGACCCGGTCAGAGTTCTGCAATAACTGCTCCAGGTTCATGTGCAGCAGCTTGGTGGCGGACAAGTCCGCACTCCAGCTTACTGCCAGCATCACTGCCAGGAGCAGCGCACCTGCGTACTTGGTGATTTTCATCGAACCTTCCCTTTGTCAAGTTGATTTAAAGTTTGACCTATACATTTCGCGGGCAAACATCGCCCGCAGATAGAGGCGTTCAGAGCCAGAGAAACCGACTCTGTATACAGTCAGCCCATATGGCGCACTGCCGGGCAGCGGCATCCAGTGTGGGACGGCTTTGTCGAAGGATCTTGCTCTAGCGACCTCGGCGAAAGGTTAGCACCGCTTTGTAGGTTATTGCAAGGGTTTTCTTGGTTCGCCGTGGGAACCAACACCCAGGAGGCGTGATGTCCAGGGGGTTCCTGCCGTTCTCCCGCTTCCAGAAATCGCGATGGCAAAGCCGCGAATCCGGCTAAAGTCACATCCCGTTGGCGTGGATAGTCCTACTCAATCGATCTCTACAAATTAATTTAAAGGGAGAGTGTATTTGCGCTAATTATTGTCGGGACTCGCTTCGGGCCCGAATCAAAAATGAAAGTAATACTAGTGGTCCTGCAATGCCCTTGCCCCCTGGTAGCTTAGGGCCACTCAATACCGGCCGGGCGGCTGGCGGAATGGTTTTTTCTCTTGATAGAGCCCAAGTCTGGTGGCGATTTGAGCTGCTAAGCCGTGCTGTCCCTGGCTTCGTGCCGATAAAAGGGCCCGTTGGGCCAAGCCTGCGGCCCGATCGAAGTCTCCGCTCTCGGCCAGCGCCGCGGCCAGCAGATCGAGAGCCTGAGGGTCCTGAGGAAAACGCTGCACGACAGGCCGTGCCAGTTGGACGGCCCTTTGCCCGTCTCTCAAGTCGGGGGCAGGGGCGGTAGCCAACTGCCAGGCCAGCCCGCGGGCGAAGAGCGAGCTGTTGGGGGCCAGCTCTATGCCGCGTTGGAAATAGCGGACGGACTCTGCGTAGCGCCTGACCATCGATTGGGCGATGGCCAGGTTGTAAAGCGTCTCAAGGTGATTGGGATCCACTTCGAGAACCGCCTGCCACTCCTCGATGGCTCGCGCGACTTGTCCCGAATCGGCCAAGGACTTGGCAAGATTGCTGCGGGCCGGGAGCAATCCGGGATTGAGGCGGACGGCTTCGCTGAAGCTGTTGATGGCTTGGGCCTTGTCGCCCCTCTGCAGGTGACTCAATCCCAGGGCATTGTAAGCGTCTGCATAGGTGGGGTCGATGTCCAACGCGGTTTCAAGGTGCTTGGCGGCTGCCTCGTGCTGTCCGGACTGGCTGAGGGCCAAGCCCATATTGTAGTGGGCGAAGCTCTCCAGCGGATCAATCTCAAGGGCCCGGCGGTAAGCCATCATGGCCTCGTCCAGCCGGTTCTGGCCGGCCAGAGCCGCCCCCAGGTTGGCGTAGTCGCGGGCATTCCCTTTTCCGTCGGCCAGAACCCTGCGGAAGAACTCTTCAGCCTCGGCGAACTGGCCCTTGCGGGCACGCTCCAGTCCTCGTCGGGTAAGGGCCTGGGAACTTGCCGATTGGTCAAGGACCTGTGCGTAAACGGGATCTGGCGGGGCTGAGCCCTCGGAGAAGGTGAGCGCGGCCTGTGACTCGCTCTCGGCTTCGGCGTCCATTCCCAGCCTGCGGTAGGTTTGCGAGAGCAACTGGCGCACTTCGCCGTGGAAAGGAGCGATCTGGCGGGCTCTTTCAAGGCGCTTGCGGGCGGCCTGGGGATCGCTGCTGAGGAGGTCGGTTTGGGCCAGTCCGTAGAGTGCGTGAGTGGAATCCGCATCCTGGGCCAGCGCCCGTTCATATTGGCGGCGGGCCTCCAGGGAGCGGCCCAGGTTGAGGAGCAGGTCGCCGTAGCGGACGTAGACGGCGGGATTGGAAGGATCGAGCTGCACGGCCCGCTCGAACAGGACGGCCGCCTGTTCCGGATCGGAATTGGTCAGCGCCATTCCCTGGAGATAGGGCCAGCGGTACTGGTCCTGGGCCATGCGGGCTGCTTGGCCATAGCACTCGGCCGCGGCCCCGTTGAACTCATGGGCTTGATAGGCCATTCCGAGGCGTCCCCAGCTTTCCGCCGAGGGCGACGCGGCCACCGTTTGGCGCCGCTGCTCGATCAGTTCGACCACCGCCGCTCCGGCTCCCTCCAGATCGGCTTCGGGAAGCTGCAAGGGAGAATCGGAGCCGGAGCAGGCGGCCAGAGCTGCTGCCGTCAGAACCGGCAGCAAGGTCCGCAAGAGGAAAAAGAGGGTACGCTCCGGCTCGCCTGCTGCCATCAAGACTCTCCTTCTGCTTTGTTGAGGATGATGCGGCGGTTGGCGCGTCCGCCTGGAAAGCGTTCGCGGCTTCCGTCGGGCCAGCGGACCTGGATGGATTGGAAGCTCTCGGCAGAGCCGAGTCCGAAGTGGAGGACGGGAGGATTGCTGGATAGGTATCCGGCGCTGCGCGTGACCTCGCGGGTCAGGCGGGCCCCTTGCATTTCCACCGTCACTTTGGCGCCGATGGCGTCGCGCTTGAGGGCCGGATCCAGGACCCGGACCTGGAGCCACCTGCCGGATCCCGGATGGCGGTTCTGGAAGATCCTGGCCGGGCCGTTGGCGTTGGTCACCACCAGGTCGAGGTCTCCGTCGTCGTCGAGGTCTCCGGCCATCACTGAACGCGAGACTTCCCGCAACGAGGTCAGCCGTCCGGCTCTGGAAGAGACGTCTTGAAAGGTCCCGGCCTGATTCTCGAAGAGCAGATTGGGTTCAGCGTAGTCATCCCAGATGGGTCCGATGTGGCCATCGGGGCGAGGCGTACGGGAGACGGCGCTGCCCAGGCGGACGCGTCCGTTGACGAGAAAGAGATCAAGGTCGGCGTCCTGGTCGAAGTCCAGAAAGATTGTGCCGAATCCGGTAAAGGGCAGGCTTGGGGTGGCCAGTCCGGAGCCGGCGGTGCGGTCTTCGAATTCTCCCTGGCCCAGGTTGAGGTAGAAGGTGTTGCTCTCGCGGTCGAGGTGGGTCATGAAGAGGTCGAAGTCTCCGTCCATGTCGATGTCGCCGACGGCGACGCCCATGCTGGCTTCCGGCCTGCCGAACATGTTCAGCGCCACGCCCCGCAGCAGGGCTTCGTCGAGAAAAGTCCCGTCGCCCTGGTTGATCCACAACTGGTTGGCTTCGCCGTCGTTGGCCACATAGACGTCGATCCATCCGTCGTCGTTGAGGTCTGAGGCCATCACTCCCAGGCCCTTGCCCGCCACCCGCCCGATCCCGGCGCTGGAGGTGACGTCCTTGAAGGTTGCGTCGCCCTGGTTGCGGTAGAGGCGGTCGCCGACCCCCAAAAAGGCCTCGGGACCGCAGAACTCCCGCCGCCCGGCTTGGTCGTGGCACTTGCGGGTGGGATCGTAGAGCAGATAGTTGGCAATGTAGAGGTCGAGGTACCCGTCCCGGTCGTAATCGAAGAAGGCCGCCGAGGTCGACCAATCGTCCCCAGCGATTGCGGCGCCTTCGGTAACGTCTTCGAAACTCCCGTCTCCCCGGTTTCGGTAGAGCCGGTTGGGTCCGTAATTGGTGACAAGCAAGTCGGGATGGCCGTCGTTGTCGATGTCGCCCACGGCGCAGCCCATGCCGAAGCCGCCTTGGTTGAGCGCGCCGGGGTCGGCCACGCGGCTGAAGCTGCCGTCCGGCTTGCGTTGAAAGAGCTGGTTGACGGCCTCGGGCAGCTTGTGCCGGAAGCCGCCGGCATTGACCAGGTAGAGGTCGAGATCGCCGTCGCCGTCGTAGTCGAAAAGGGCTCCGCCCGACCCGATGATCTGAGGCATGAAGTAGTCGTCCTCAAGGGCCACCTGGTGGCGGAAGGTGAGTCCGGTGTCTTTGGTGATTTCTTTGAAGATTGCGTCC
>DATIPQ010000075.1 GCA_035471785.1 Acidobacteriota bacterium | reverse complement strand
GAGCTCTTACCTCGCCGTTTCACCCTTACCCCGGCCGAAGCCGGGGCGGTTTGTTTTCTGTGGCACTTTCCGTAGGGTCGCCCCTCCTTCCCGTTAGGAAGCACGCTGCCCTGTGGTGTTCGGACTTTCCTCTCCCCGGGTTTCCCCGGGCAGCGACCGCCCGCTCGACTTGGCCCACTGCCATTGTATGAGATTGCCGGGCCGGCGGGTTGGTTGCGGTCCTGGTCAGCCTCCTGAGGGGAAGCTTCAGCGTTCACTTTGTGGCAATTTGCCGGGGAGACGGGTTTGCTGTCTTTTGGACGTTGTGCACATCGCCGCAAGGATGCGCCTCCCACCAGACGAGAGGCAACCTGCCCGGGGGGGAGGCGCTTGCCTTGCGGGTTCGTTGTAAGGAGGGAAGGAGGCCGCAAGCTAGGGGTTGTCGTGGAGGCGGATGGTTTTCTTGATGACGTTGCCGCGGGCGATGCCGGTCAGTTCGCCGTAGACCTTGCCGATCTTGGCGTCGGCTTCGAAGCGAATGGGGAGGCGGCGGTCGTCGGTGGAATACCAGATCAAGAAACCTCCGCCCTCGTTGAAGTAGGCACCCTCCGTGCTGATGCGGACGCTGTCGTACCGGGCCAGCGGCGTCCTGGTCGATTCCTTCTCCAGCACCTCGACCCTGACCTCCTGCGGCTCGGACTCGTCGGCCAGGTGGATCTGGTAGCGCTCGCCCGGTTTCATGCTGCGCAGGCGGGCCACGTAAAAGACGCTCACCACGTCGGCCAGAGGACCCGGAATGCCCTGGAAAGTCTTGACCTCGGTCCTGGGAGGCTCGTGCTTGAGATCGACCTTGCGCACCTCGACCTGGTCCTGCGAGTAGCGGAAGCTGGAAGTCACGTCCTTGCGCGTCTTGTCGCCCTCGCGGATGAACTTGCGCAGTTGATAAGAGCGGTAGTCGTCGCGGTCGATGATGGAAACGAAGCGGTCGTCGACTGCCAGGATGCGGCTGCGCACGAATCCGCTGGTGGCCGCCTCGGCGGTCAGCTTCCACACCGGACGCTCCTGGTAGGTGTCTTTCTCGACGCGGACTTTGACTTCCCCGGCCTTGATGTTGCCGATCAGCCACTTGAGGACCGCAGGCGGCTTCCAGTAGATGGAAAAGGTCAGCTCCTCGCCCTCGATGAAGGGCGCTTCGGCCTGGGCCACCTCGTCGAAAAGCGGGTTCGCCGGTCCCGCCGGATCGGAGGCCGGGGCCGAGGCCAAGGGCATGGCCGCCAGGGCAAAGATCATCAGAATGGTAGCCGTCTTCTTCATGGTGATTTCTTGACCGCCCGCCGCCGCCTACCACATTTTGATGCCGATCAGCAGGCTAAGTATCAAGAATCCTAGTACGGCATTATACTCGCGGTTGGCCTTGACCCGGGTCCAGGAAAAGCGGCGATCCGATTTGGGCCAGGCGGGACGAAGTGCGGGGAAGAAGAGAGGGACCCGCTTGCGGTAGTCGGGAAAGGGGTCCTGGTAGCCGGCCTGCAGCTCGTCCTCTTCGCGGCGCATGACCGGGTAGTAGAAGGCCAGGAAGAGGACGGCGTAGAGGACCACCAGCCAGACCACGCTGCCGGCCAGGGTGAGTCCCAGGCCCAGGATGAAGGATCCGAAGTAGAGGGGGTTGCGGGTATAGCGGTAGGGACCTGAAGTGACCAGTCCTTGCCATTTTTCAAGGTGTCCGGTGGCCCACAGGCGGATGAGCAGGCCTAGAAGGGCCAGGAGGAGTCCGGCCGCGTAGAGCCAGGGGCGGGGCTGGGAGAAGTAGAGGAAGAGGGCGGCGTAGAGGAATCCTACCGGGACGCGCAGGCGCTGGACAGTCATTGGGGGCCCTTGGGGGAGGGTGCTGGAGGTTGGGGGACCGGGTTCGCAGAGGGTTGTTTGGGGGTATCTTGCTGGGGAGACGGGCCTGCTTTCCGTGGGCGTTGTGCACATCGCCGCAAGGATGCGCCTCCCGCCAGACCTGGGGCGTCCTGCCCGGGCCGCAGGTAGTTGCTTTCTGGGTTCGTTGTGCATCTCGCGAAGCCGTCCATAGCCCTGGCGCCCGCCCTCCGTAGGTTTAGCGAAGGAGGGGAGGAGGGCCGCAAGGATGCGCCCCGGCGATGCAACTTCCAATCCCCGACGCCCAACTTCCAAGAGGACCGTCCTTGTGAGTCGGGTATTGGGCTTTGGGAGTTCGACCGCAGGTCGCCAGGTGCGCCTCCCGCGGTTTTCTTAAGGCGGCGGGTTACGGCGCGGAGGACTTCCCAGGGGGGGATGTTCATGCAGAAGTAGCGGTCACAGGTGCGCTTGTAGCAGTCGGAGCAGTGGAGGCTCCACTGAACCACCTCGTCGGCGGGGTCGAAGGGACCGTTGCGGGTGGCGGTGGTGGGGCCCATTACGGCCACCACCGGGACGGAGAGACCGGCGGCCAGGTGGAGGGGGCCGGTGTCGCCTCCTACGAAGAGGCGCGAGCGCCGGCACAGGGCGGCCAGTTGCAGGATAGTCGTTGGGAAGGTGCGGACTGGGCGAGGCGACAATTGGCGGCTGATCTGCTCCATGAGGGGCTCTTCGCCCGGTCCCCAGGTGTAGACCACGGGCAGGCCGAGCTGCTCTTCGACGGCGCGTCCCAGGCGGGCGAACTGGGGGGCCGGCCACAGCTTGGTCTCCCATCCGGCGCCGGGATTGAGCAGCACCGGGGGCTGATCGACTCCGGCTTTCTCGAGCTGCCGGTCGACGTAGCGGACGTCCTCTTGGGGCAGCTTCAGGGGCAGGTAAGGACTGGCTGCCTCGACGTCGGCCTCATCCAGGACCAGCGAAAGCAGGTGCAGGTTGGTGTCGATGATGTTGCGGGTCAGGTCGGCCTCGCCGTCGGCGGTGCGGGCGTAGAACCAGGAGGCGGCGGCTTCCTTGAAGCGCTCGGCGCGGAATCCGATGAGCTGCCGGGGACGCGCCAGGCGGGCCAGCACGGCGGACTTGAGCAGTCCCTGGAAGTCGACCGCCAGGTCGAAGCGCTGACCGCGCAGGCGGCGCAGCAGTCCGCTCATCTCGCCCAGGGAAAGGCGCTTGCGCCAGCTCTTGGTGTCGGCCGTCCAGACCTTGTCCAGGCCTTCCACCGCCTCCAGCAGGGGACGGTAGGGCGGTTCGGTGAGCCAGTGGATCTCGGCCTCGGGGAAGCGCCTGCGCAAGGCCTGCTGAGCCGGTACGGCATGGATGACGTCGCCCAAAGCTCCCAGCCGGACGATCAGTATCTTGCGCGGTTCCACCCGTGGATTGTACCGGATTGGCCCGGTGGTTGGTCAGGCCGCTAGTGCCGCGCGTCAGAAGTTTTGAGCGACCCTGTGGCGTTATCCCACGCTTTCAGCGTTCGGACCTTTGCCGTCTGAAACCCAGGGTGGCGCCGCCGTCTCGCTAACGCTCGCCGGGGCTGACCCTGGGCTGACGAATCGCTCGCCTTCAGCGAGCCCGGACTTGACTTCTAACACAGTCGCTTGGGCCGGCGAATCGCTCGCCTTCAGCGAGCCCGGACCTGACTTCTAACACCGTCGCTTGGGCCGGCGAATCGCTCGCCTTCAGCGAGCCCGGGCCTGACTTCTAACACAGCCGCTGGGCTGGCGAATCCGTCCCTGTCAGGGACAAGAAACGGAGGGCCCCTGGCTCAGAATTTATGACCGGCGGCACTAGCTTCGAGTCTTCTTGAGGAATTGGCTGGTGGAGTGGTCCTTGGGGTCGCCTACGATGGCGATGCGTCCGCCGTAGGAGAGCACCGTTTCACGCTCGGGCACCGACTCTTCGGTGTAGTCGGTGCCCTTGCAGTGAAAGTCGGGACGGATGGCCAGCAGCAGGCGGTCGACGGTGGGGTCGTCGAAGATGACCAGGTCGTCGACGCATTGCAGCGCCGAGAGGATCTCGGCCCGCTCGTCCTCGGGCATGAGAGGACGGCCCTCTCCCTTGAGGCGACTCACCGAGGCGTCGGAGTTGACTCCGACCACCAGGCGGTCGGCCAATTGGCGCGCGGCATGGAGGTAGCGGATGTGGCCCACGTGAAGCAGGTCGAAGCATCCGTTGGCGAAGGCTACCTTGCCGCCGGCGGCCTGCACCTGGCGGGTCCGGGAAACCGCGTCCTCTAGCGTGCGGGTTTTCAGCATGGTGGTTTGGTCGCCTTCCGTGGCCTTCTTTGGGGGCCGGTTGCGGGCGACGAGGTGGTTGCCTTTTGGGTTCGTTGTGCACATCGCCGCAAGGATGCGCCTCCCACCAGACCTGGGACGTCCTGCCCAGGGGGGAGGCGGTTGCCTTCGGGGCTCGTTGTGCCCATCGCAAAACCCTCCATAACCTTGGCTCGGCGATGCAACTTCCAATCCCCAACACCCAACTTCCAAGAGGACCGATCTTGTGAGTTGGGTATTGGGCACTGGGAGTTCGACCGAAGGTCGCCGGAGGTGAATCCTTGCCGGCGGGTCACTCGGCCGTGAAGTCGGCGCTGAGGCGGAGCATGTCCCAGGTGGCGACCAGGGTGCCGGAGTTGGCGCCTGTTTCTTGCAGCTCGATGGTGAACTGCTCGGCGGCCGCCTCGTTCTCTCCCACCGTGAACGGGATGCGGGCCACCTCGTTGGACTCGTCATAGTTCTCCAGATCAGAGCTGACGATCAGCACCCACTCCTGGGCAGAGGTCTTCATGGCCCAGAGGCGGTACTGGCCGGGCTCGATGGAGGCGTCGCCGAAGGTCAGGGACGCTTCGGTGTCGAGGACGGTGGCCTCGTTCTGGCCCATGCGCCAGGCAGCGCCCACCTCAAGCTGAGAGATCATGTCGCGCCCTTCCAGGGCGGGACGTCCATAGTCGATGGCGATTCGCTTGCCGTCAAGGGTCAATTCAGCCATGCCGCGGGCAGGAGGGGCCTCGTCGTCGCCTTCCTCCATCGCCTCGCCGGCCGGCTCTTCGGCCGACTCGTCAGCGGTCTCACCCGGGGCACAACCCCACATCAACAGCGATCCAATCAAAAGAAACAGAAGCAGTACTTTCTTCATATTCGATATCCTCCCTTTCAAAGAGCCCACATTGTAAACGATTACCCTTGCGCGTGGGGCGCCCGCCCGCCCCTGGTCTGGTGGGAGGCCTGGAAATCCCCTCCGCCATGGCCGCTCCTCTGCAAGCCAAGCCGGAACCCTGCCAGCCCGCCACCGGAACTGAGTCAAGCAGCCCGGCCCCCGGTATGGTGGGAGGTCTGGGAATCCGCACCGCCATGGCCGCTCCCCTGCAAGCCAAGCTGGAGCGCCACCAGTCCGTCACCGGAGCTCAGTCAAGCAGCCCGGCTCCCGGTCTGGTGGGAGGCGCATCCTTGCGGCGATCCCCACCCATGTGTCCGGAACCTCCGGAGCTGACTCGTTTGCGGACGGGCCAGCCGACTCCCCCGATCAGCCCCCTCGCGGCATCGCCTCCATCGCCGCAGGGATGCGCCTCCCACCCGGTCAAGGGACTATGGTGGAACCTGGAAATCCCCACGGCCCCCACGCGGCACCGCTATTCAGGGCTGGAGAAAGTCGCCAGAAGCTCGGCGCGGGAGATGGTGGCGGTGCCGCGCTTGCACACCGCCAGGCCTCCGGCGCGGTTGGCCAGGCGGGCGGCCTGGGGAAAGTCGGCGCCGGCGGCCAGGGCCACGGTGTAGGTGGCGACGACGGTGTCTCCCGCCCCGGTGACGTCGGCCACCTCGCCCTCTCCGTAGGGCGGGATGTGGAGAGCGCCGCCGGAGTGAATGAGTGAGAGCCCCAGGCGTCCGCGGGTGACCAGCAGCGCCTCCAGATCCCAACGGCGGCGGCAGGCCTCAGCGGTCTGCTCCAGCAGCTCCTCGTCCTCACCCAGGCGGACGTCGAGAGCCCTTTCAAGCTCCGAGACGTTGGGAGTCAGGGTGGTGGCGCCGGCAAAGAGTTCGGAGCGGTCGCGCGAATCGACGGCCAGCGGCTTGCCCAGGCTGCGGGCGGTCTCGATGGCGGTGCGGCGGACGCGCTCGCTCAGGTTGCCCAGGCTGTAGTCGGAGAGGATGACGGCGTCGCACTCGGGCATGACCTCGGTGAGGCGTCCGCACAGCGTCTCTTCCTGCCCCGCCGACAGAGTCAAGGGCCATTCGTAGTCGAGACGCACCACCTGCTGGCGGAAGCTCTGAAACGACCCCGCCAGGATGCGCACCTTGCGGGTGGTGCGCAGGTCGCTTTGAGGCATCACCAGCGAAGCGTCGATCCGGCTCGACCAGCAGTTGAGCAGCATGCGGCCCGACTCGTCCTCGCCGATGAATCCCAGCGGGCGCACCTGCGCCCCCAGGGCATGGACGTTGGCCACGGTGTTGGCGGCCCCTCCGGGACGGAAGTCGGAGTTGGCGTAGCGCAAAATGAGGACGGGCGCTTCCCGCGACACCCGCGAAATGTCGCCCAGCACGAACTCGTCGAGCAGAAAATCGCCCACCACCAGGACCCTGGCCCGGGAGAATCTCTCCAGCAGCTTGGCGGTCGTTTCAGCCTTCATCCCTGCTCCTGCTAGTCGTTCCTGCGGCGGCGGTCCTTGAGGATCCAGTGGGCGGCGTCGAGAACGTTGCAGGCCACGTAGTCGGGCTCCTCGGGCGAGCGGCGGCGGGAGGAGTTGGCCTCGGCCGAGGGACGGGCCGTCGATTTGGGAGGCTCGACCTGGCCCGTCTGAAACTTCTCCAGCGCTTTCTCGCCTTCTCCGGTCCTGACCAGCACGGCGCGGCATCCGGCCCGGTGTCCGGCCAGGACGTCGGCCACCTTGTCGCCCACCATGTAGCTGCGTCCCAGGTCGATTTCGAGTTGCTCGGCAGCCCGGCGCAGCAGTCCCGGTTCGGGCTTGCGGCAGTTGCAGTGGCGGCGGAAGCGGGCCACCGCGGCCTGAGGATGGTGGGGGCAGTAGTAGATGCCGTCCAGAGGGGCTCCTTGATGCTGAAAGGCCGCCCGCAGCGTGTCGTGGATGTCGTTGAGGGTCTTCTCGGTGAAGAGTCCGCGGGCCAGGCCCGACTGGTTGGTGACGATGACGATCTTGAAGCCGGCCTCGCGCAAGGCCGAGATGGCCTCGATGGCCTCTTCAAAAATGGCCACGCCATCGGGATCGTCGAGATATCCGACGTCCTCCATGACGGTCCCGTCGCGGTCGAGGAAAACTGCTACTTCAGCCATGGCCTCTCATCTGCCGTCGGGCGGCTTGCAGCACCTCGTCCACGGAGATGCCTGCGAAACAGCGAAGATCAATCGGGCATTCTCGCAGAAGGCAGGGGCTGCATTCAACCTTTTTGTAGATCGCCCGCGCCTGAGGACTGAAGGGACCGGTGGCGTCGAGGTCGGTCGATCCGAAGAGCGCCACCTGGGGAACGCCCAGCGCGGCGGCCAGATGCATGGGTCCCGAATCGTTGCTGATGAAGCAGGCCGAGAGGCTGATCAGGCCCATCAGTTGTCCCAGGCTGGTGCGTCCGTTGAGCAGGCAGAGCGGCTCGGGCGAAGCTGCCTGCACCTGCTCCGCCAGAGGACGCTCGGACTGCGAGCCAACCAGCACCACGCGGGCGTCCTCTTCACGGATCAGCCGTCCCGCCAACTGGCCGTAGCGCTCGGGAAACCAGCGCTTGGCCGCACCGTAGGCCGCGCCCGCGTGGATGACCGCCAGCCGTTCGCCTTCATCGATGCCCTCCTGGCGCAGCAAGGCGCGGGCCTGCTCGACCCACTCGGGACGGGCCTCCAGACGGACGTCGGGTTGAAAGTCGTCCTCCTCCAGGTAATTGCGTTCGGAGAGACCGCATTGGAAGAGCAGGTCAAGGTAGTAGTAGGTCTGGTGGCGTCCCAGGGAGCGGATGCGGGGCCTGGCGGCACAGGTCAGCATCCAGGAGCGAAAATCGCGGGCATAGCCGATGCGCCGGGGGATGCGGGCGGTCCACACCTGCAGGGCGGCCTTGAAGGAATTGCGGAAGAGGACGGCGTGGGAGAAGCCGCGCAGCCGCCCGGGCAGCCGCGTCCCCGGGTAATCCTCGGGGTGCACCACCGCGTCCACCAGCCCTTGTCCCTCAAAGAGTCCCGAAACCCAGCGCTTGGCCAGCAGCGTCAGCGCCTGATCGGGGAAAAGACGGCGCAGTTCGCGGATGGCGGCCACCGACATGACGGCGTCGCCGATCCAGTTCGTCCCCGAAATCAAGATGCCGCGCGGCATTCGTTATCTCACGCTTTCAGCGTTTGGGATTCTCTTTCTCCGAGACCCAGGGTTGCGCCCTTGCCGCGCTTCGCTTGCAGCGGCCTCCACCCTGGGCTGACGAATCGCTCGCCTTCAGCGAGCCCGGACTTGACTTCTAACACAGTCGCTGCCTGCCCTCCGTAGCCTTTGGCGGAGGAGGGGGCGGGCGAATCGCACCCCTTCGGGGATCTCAAGCTTCGCCATTCGCACTTCGGACCTCCTCCGTCGCCGGCTCGGAAGTCTCCCAGAA